>CAZJTS010000018.1:15579-19367 GCA_964548975.1 uncultured Fastidiosipila sp. | reverse complement strand
GATCGCCCCTTTTGACCTGAGCGCTTTGCGCTGGAGCAAGATTATTATCTGTACGGATGCGGATGTCGACGGTTTTCAGATACGTACACTGCTTCTGGCTATGTTCTTCCGCCTGACACCTACCTTATTGAGCTCGGGGAAGATTTATATCGCTGAGTCCCCGCTTTATGAAATTACTTATCGCAAGGGCAGAGAAGAGAAGACGCTTTTCGCCTTTGATGAAAGGGAGCGCAACGAGATTCTGGCCGAATACGGAACCTCCAACTGCCATATACAAAGATCTAAGGGTCTCGGTGAGAACGAACCTGAAATGATGTGGGATACGACCATGAACCCGGAAACCAGACGCCTGATCCAAGTGCAGTCTGAGGATACAAGCAAGATGTCAGATACCTTCGATCTACTGCTGGGCGATAATTTGGCCGGTCGAAAGCAACATATTGAAGACAACGGACATCTGTATCTCGATCGTCTGGATCTGGATTAGGGGGCGAAATGGCACGAAAGAAAGAAACACCGCTTGAACGTGAGTTCAAGGCAGAGGACGCGATCATACACGAGCAGCGGATCACCGACACGCTCGAAACCAATTATATGCCCTATGCGATGAGTGTCATCGTCTCCAGGGCAATTCCGGAGATCGACGGTTTCAAGCCGGCACATCGTAAACTCCTCTATACCATGTACAAGATGGGCCTCCTGAAAGGGAACCGGACCAAGTCCGCCAATATTGTCGGGCAGACCATGAAACTGAACCCGCACGGTGATCAGACGATCTATGAAACCATGGTCCGCCTGACCCGCGGCAACCAGTCGCTTCTCCATCCTTATATCGATTCCAAAGGCAATATGGGTAAGCAGTATTCGCGCGATATGCAGTACGCAGCACCCCGTTATACGGAAGCCAGACTGGATGTGTTCGCTCAGGAAATCTTCAGCGGCATTGAGCATGATGTCGTTGATTTCATGCCGAACTATGACGGGACGCTGGAAGAACCCTTATTGCTCCCGGCAAGTTTCCCCTCCATCCTGGTCAATGCGAATCAGGGGATCGCTGTCGGTATGGCGTCGAATATCTGTTCCTTTAATTTGGCCGAAGTCTGCGCTGCGACGATCAACTATGTCCAGGATCCGGCTACCGATGTGCTGAGAGTGATGCCCGCACCGGACTTCCCCGGCGGTGGGGAGATTATTTATAATCTGGATGACATGCGCCGCATCTATGAGAGCGGTCGGGGCAGTTTCAGGATCCGGGCGAAGTACCGGATCGATAAGAAGAACAGCCTAATTGAAATTTACGAGATCCCTTATTCAACGACAGTTGAAGCGATTATTGATTCCATCGTCGATCTGGTGAAGAGTAATAAGATCAAAGAAATCAACGATGTTCGCGATGAAACCGATCTGGCCGGTTTGAAGATCACCATCGACGTCAAACGCTCGACGGATTACGAAGTGCTCCTGGCAAGGCTCTTTAAGATGACTCCGCTGGAGTCCTCTTTCTCCTGTAATTTCAATGTCCTGATCAACGGTACGCCGAGGGTCCTGGGCGTGAAGCCCCTGATCGCTGAATGGCTGGTGTTCCGCAGGCTCTGTGTTCGCCGCGAAAAAATGCATGAGCTGACGGAGAAAGAGCAGCGCCTCCATCTGCTGCGTGGTCTTGAGAGCATCCTGCTGGACATCGATAAGGCGATTCGGATTATCCGCAATACGGAGCAGGAAGCGCAGGTCATTCCCAATCTCTGCGAAGGCTTCAGTATCGATGTCACACAGGCCGAGTATGTTGCGGAGATCAAGCTGCGCCAGCTGAACCGTGAGTACATTCTCAAACGGACACGGGATATCGATCAGCTGGAAAAAGACATCAGCGAGATCAATAAAATTCTGGCGAGCCCCAAAAAGATTGACGGCCTGATCATCAAGGATTTGGAACGAATTGCCGACCGCTTTGGCCAGGAAAGAAAAACCACTCTGGTCGACGATGAAGATATTACGGAGATCTCCAAGGACTCACTGATTGATGATTATAACCTCAAGGTCTTCCTGACCAATGACGGTTACCTGAAGAAGATGGCGTTGACGTCGCTCCGCAGCGCCGGTGACCTGAAGGTGAAGGATAACGATTTTATCGTTCAAGCTATAGAAGGGACGAATCGCTCTTTGCTCTTCTGCTTTACGTCGCACGCCAACTGTTATCGCATGCCATTACATGAGCTCGAAGACAATCGCCCCTCGGATTGGGGTAATTACCTGCCCAACGTGATGGGGTTCGAGAAAGGTGAGGAAGTCTCGTTTGTCACCCTTCAGGAGAACCGTCCGGACAACAGCTTCGTAGGCGAGATCCTGGTGGGTTTCGCGGATGGGCGAGTCTCACGCATTCCGATGAGTGAATATGAGACGAAAACGCGTCGACTGAAACTCGTGCGTGCCTTTAACCCGAAATTCAAACCGATCGGCGGCATCTACCTACCTCCCGAGGCCGAAGCAATTGATCTCATTATGATGAATAAGCAGCATCAGGTGCTCCTGTTTTCATCGGATCTCATCGAGCCTGTGAATAGCCGCGGCAACCTGGGTCAGCGTGTCCAACGTCTGAAGAAAGGCTCCGTCGCAGAAACTTTCCGCAGGGCGGAGGAGATCGCATTCGACGATCCGGAGTACTATATCGCAAGGAAACTCCCGCAACCCGGGCGCTATTTGCGAGAAGAAAGCCTGACGGCGCGGCAGATCGGTCTGGAGGATCTCTGATGGACCTGAGCTGGCGCGTCAGACCGGCAGAAATGGCGGATGAGTCGGCCGTACTCGGCATGTATCAGGATGCTAAACGGGCACTTGCCGAGGCCGGAGTGGATCAGTGGCAGACGTTGGGTCCGGACCGAACTACGTTCAAAAACGATGTTGCTTCAGGCCAGAGCTATCTTCTGGAAGTGGATCTGGGTGATGGTTTCGAAGCGGCAGGGACGATGTTTCTGAGCTTCCTGGGTGAAGCAAGTTATCTGGAGATCGAAGGTGCCTGGGCGGATGATGGGCCCTATGGGGTTATGCATCGGGTGGCTCTGGCTGCCCGCTTCAGAGGGATGGGGCTCGCGCCTGCGCTGTTCGCCTTTGCGTTGGCCAAAGCGCGGGACCTGGGCTTTGGCCACATTCGGATCGACACGCACGAAGATAATCTGGTGATGCAACGCCAGTTGGAACGAAATGGCTTTAGTAAGCGCGGGGTGATATGGCTGGATCAGGAAAAGCGGGATCCTAGTCGGCGACGCTGGGCCTATGAAGTGGATTGCAAAAGCCTCGAGCAGGCACTCGGCTCGTGGCCTATGAGGAGGAATTTATGGCAGAACTGAACACGATTTATGATATCGCCGTGATCGGCAGTGGCGGAGGAACGATTATTGCGGATACGGCCATTCAAACCGGGCACAAGGTGGCGCTCATTGAGGCAACCGGCTGGGGCGGCACATGCCTGAACTATGGCTGTATACCGACCAAAATCATGGTCCATGCCGCCGATCTGATTCGCGAAACGCAGAGGGCGCCCTTGATGGCGATTGCCGGCGGACCCTTGACAATTGACTGGCAGGCGCTGGGCGAACGCGTCTTTAATAAGATTGAAGAAGGGGAGTCGATCCCCGACTATTATGCGCCGCATCAGAACATAAGTTGCTATAGAGCGACAGCAAGTTTCCTGGGTAAAGAAGACGAAACTTTTCGTCTGAAGCTGGATTTCGGAGACGGTAAGATGGAAGAGATCCGGAGTGCCAAGGTCGTGCTCGCCAACGGCGGGCATA
>CAZJTS010000018.1:10959-15569 GCA_964548975.1 uncultured Fastidiosipila sp. | reverse complement strand
CCTTCGTGCCTGAGGGCATCGGCCTGGCCGAGGTCGGTTATTCAACTGCTGAGCGCTTTTTCACCAGAGAAGGCTTCCCTGAGAAACCTTACGGCTCATTGATCATCATCGGTGGCGGCGACATCGGGGTGGAGTTTGCGCATATTTTTTCCAGCATGGGCACGGATGTCAAACTTGTCCAGAGAAATGTCCGCCTGGTACCGAAGCAGGACGAAGAGATCAGTGCGAGGCTCTTGAAGCTGGCCTTGCGTGATAATATTTCTGTCTATCTGAATCAGACGACTCTAGAGTGTGGGCTGGACGGGGAGCAGAAAACACTCAAGATCAAAGACCGAGATAGCGGTGTAGAAGAAGTCCTTACGGCTGACGAGATCTTCGTGTCGCCGGGGATCAGGGGGAATGCTTCGAGCTTGAATTTGGACGCCATTGGCCTCGAAGCAAGTGATCATGGCTGGATCAGTACCGATGAGTATCTCGAGACAGGGGTGCCGGGTGTCTATGCAATAGGCGATATCAATGGGCGGGATCAACTCAGGCATAAGTCGAATTATGAGGCGGCGATTCTGGCCTGGAATCTGCTCCAGGAAGGCTCTGTTAATCCCGCTGTGAGGCGCAGGCCGGACTACGGACTGGTGCCTCGTGCGACATTCACGTCGATGCAGATTGCGAATGTCGGCATTACCGAAGAACAGGCCATCGAGGGTGGGATTCCGCATCTCGTGGGTTATCTGCCCTTTGCGGCTACAGCGCAGGGCTATGCCCGCGGCTTCCTGCCCGGTGATGAGGATGATGGGTTTGCCAAAGTCATAGTCACGGAAGACATGACTCAGATTCTCGGCGTCCATGTCATCGCCCCTGAAGCCTCAAGTCTCGTACAGGCCTATACCTACCTCATGACCGCGGCCAAAGAGCCGGAGTTCAGAGCGGATTCTCCTGTGATCATCCAGCGGGCCATGACGATCCATCCCTCGCTGAATGAGCTGCCGGCCTGGGCGCTGGGAAATTGGCGTAAGCGGGGGGAGCGAGATGCCTGAGCGGCGTATTCTCCTTATCACCACGGGCGGCACGATTGCCAGTAAGCCGCTCAGCCAGGGCTGGGAGCCTCAGTTAAGCGGCGAACAGATTCAGGATTTCGTTCCTGAACTCGCTGAGATTGCCGACTTCGAAACAATGGCACTCATGAACATCGACAGCACGAATATGAATCCGGCGTGCTGGTCTACGATGGCTGAAGTTATTCGGGCCAGCTATGAGGATTATGACGGTTTCGTCCTGACACATGGCACCGATACCATGGCCTATACCGCCGCCGCGCTGAGCTATATGATTCAGAACAGTCCGAAGCCGATAGTCCTGACCGGTTCCCAGAAGAGCATAGCGCTTAGGGATACGGATGCCCGAAGGAACCTGAGAGACGCCTTTGTCTATGCGGTCGATCCCGGGGCCAATGGTGTAAAGGTCGTGTTCGATTCCCGGATTCTCCTGGGTACACGCGTTCGGAAGACGCACACGATGAGTTATAACGCTTTCGACAGCATCGACTTCCCGGCGATCGGTCTCGTGCGGGATCGGACGGTCGTGTATTTCGTCCGTGAAACACCGAATGAAGCGCTGTCTTTCAGGATGTCCCTGGATCCGAATGTTGCGGTTCTTAAATTAGTACCCGGGCTCAGACCTGAAATCCTGACGGAAGTGGCAAGCCTGGCTGACGCCGTTGTGATTGAAGGCTTTGGGGTCGGCGGCTTACCGAATCTGGCCGGCTGGAATCTGGCAGAGGTGGCCGGAGAACTCCTGGCGGCGGGCAAAATCCTGGTTATGACCACACAAGTGGCACATGAAGGCAGCGACATGGGGGTTTATCAAGTAGGCCATGATCTGAAGCACCGGCTGGGAATGCTCGAAGCTTATACGATGACCCTGGAAGCGCTCACCTGTAAGCTGATGTGGATTTTGGCCCGGACGAAAGATCCCCAGGAAGTGAAAGAACTTCTCTATCACGTCGTAGACCACGACATTATCTAGGGCTTAATCATTAAAGAAACTTCGATATAGCTCCCTGATCGCATAATTACATAAGGTGTCCTTGATACCGAAGAGAATCGAGATCTCAGACGGGCCCTGCACGATGAGGTCAATATTGATGCCGGCGCGGCTGAGCGCATTGACGGCACGGCCGAGTACACCGACCGCACTCTTCATCGCGGCACCGACGGCCATTACGAGAGCCAGGCCATGTGTCACATAGCAGGCATCGACTTCCAGTTCTTTCAGGATGCGGGTGACGACGAGGCGCTCTTTATCCGGTGTGAATACTTCTTCGCGCAGGACAATCGAGAGCGAATCGATGCCGGAAGGCATATGCTCGAAGGGGATATTATAGTCGTTCAGGATTTTCATCACCTCAAGGGCGAAGCCGACTTCGGCATTCATGAGGTACTTTTCGACGTGAAGGATGCAAAAGCCTTTCTTGCCGGAAATACCGGTCATAATGCCGTCGAAGTCTGTCCTGCGGCTGACGATTGAGGTGCCGGAACTTTCCGGGTTGTTTGTATTGAGAATACGCAAGGGGATGTTGCTGCGGCGGACAGGCTCCAGGGCAGCTTCATGCAGTACCGAAAAACCGGTGTATGAGAGCTCTCGCATCTCGTCGTAGGTCAGTTCAGTGATCGGGTGGGGGTTGGGGATGAGCTCCGGATGGACAGAATACACCGCATCAACATCCGTCCAGTTTTCGTAGACATCGGCATGGAGGGCAGCGGCGAGGATCGATCCGGTGATATCTGAGCCGCCGCGGGAAAAGGTCGCGATATTGCCCTCTTTCGTATAACCGAAGAAGCCCGGGAAGATCACGATGTCCGTACGGTCCAGGAGGGTGTCTCTTAAATTATCGTAGGTTTCCGCTAGGGGGCGAATCACGCCTTTGGCCGTGCTGAGATAGAAACCGGCTTCGTCGGGTGAAATATACGTCGCCGGTAAGCCGCAGCTCCGGAAGTAATCCGCCATGAGTTTCGCGCTATTGTCTTCACCGGCGGCCTTGAGCGCGTCCGTCAGAAGGGGGAAGTCGTGGCGATATTTCTCGATGCGGCCGTGCAGATCCTGGCGAACCAGCTCCGCATAATCGGTCGGGATACCGAGGTCCTTCGCAATAGTCTGATAGCGATCGGCGATCGTCTCGATCAGGTCGAGTCCTTCGTAATCATGGGCGATGGCGGAGGCCAAAGCGATAAGCAGGTCGGTTGTTTTCGCCTCTGTGACCAGCTTACGGCCGGGTGCAGACACGACAATGTAACGTCTTCTGGAGTCCGCCATAATAATATCGCGGACCTTGCGAATCTGTTCCGCTGTCGCCAATGATGAACCGCCGAATTTACATACAATATCTTCCATCTTAGCCTGTCCCTTCTAAAAACGAAGTCGTAGATCATCTTAGGGCAAATTCACCTTTAGTTCAATAATTGCTATACTTGTTCTACGAAAATCATTCATGCGGCTTGCCTTTTTGGCCGCAAAGTAGGAGCTATCATGTTTAGACAGTGGAAACCGGATGCGTATTACCCCACTCTGGCTGAGGTACCTGTCGAAAGACTCTATCAGGATGGTTTCCGCTTAGCCTTACTCGATATTGATAATACACTCCATGCGCACGGATCTCACGAGGCGGATGCTTACGCCTCCGAGCAGGTGGCGCGTTTCAGAGCGGGGGGTTTTCAAGTCTATGTCCTGTCGAATGCCAGGCAGGATCGTGCCCTGAGCTTTGGCCGAGAACTCGGCGTTACTGTGATCGGCAGTGCCGGTAAACCCGGTACTCAGGGAGTTGAGCGCGCCCTGGCCGCCAGTGGTGTGGGTAAGGCCGAAACGCTCCTGATCGGCGATCAGTTATTTACGGATATCTGGTCCGGCACGAGGGCCGGCGTCAGGACGATACTGGTGGATCGCCTGAACCCCGATGAACCCTGGTATATCCGCCTTAAACGCTTAGGTGAACGGATCGTCAAGAATCACCTGAAGATCAAAGGACACTACGATCAGCTGGCCTGAGCTCGAGAGGCTCCGGCAGGGCGGGGATGTCCTGAATCATCTTGCTTAATAGGCCTAAAGTCGATAAAATTAGTAAAAGCTTGAGGCTTTACCTGGATTCCGGCTAGGGCTTTGAAGTGTAAACCTTATTTTGTCTTAGCCTAAGGAGGGCAGTGTATGATTTCAGCAGGTGATTTCCGTAATGGTGTGACGTTCGAGATGGATGGGGATGTGTACCAGGTCATCGAGTTTCAGCATGTGAAACCGGGTAAAGGTGCAGCCTTTGTCAGAACGAAGTACAGAAATATCCGTACGGGTTCTGCTGTCGAGCGCAGTTTCAATCCCAATGATAAATTTGAGCAGGTACAGCTTGAGCGTAGCGATATGAGTTATCTCTACAAGGACGGCGACCTCTACTATTTCATGGATACGGAAACCTACGAGCAGACCCCGTTCACAGCCGATATGATCGGTGACAAATTAGAGTTCCTGAAAGAAGGCATGGTCTGTAAGATCGTATCTTATAAGGGTACCGTTTTTGAGGTGGAACCCCCGACCTTCGTCGTGCTGGAGATTACCCAGACTGAGCCTGG
>CAZJTS010000018.1:0-10949 GCA_964548975.1 uncultured Fastidiosipila sp. | reverse complement strand
GAGCCTGGTATCCGTGGCGATACCGCAACCAACGCCACCAAGACCGCTGTAGTCGAAACCGGTGCCACCATTCGTGTGCCCCTCTTCGTCAATGAAGGCGACAAGGTTCGTATCGATACACGTTCCGGCGAATATATGGAACGGGCGAACTAAGGCGGACTATGTCTATAGATAATTCCGGAAGAGCCAAAGGCGATAGAACCATGTCTCTGGGTTTCATCGCCCAGTATGCTGCTGAAGCCGCACTCCAGACCGAGGGGGTTGCCTCCCTGGACCACAGTGCGGTCGCTGCATTTAAGGAGTCTTTCGGAGTGGAGCACGAGGGTGAGGGTGTCGAGGTCCGTTTCCGTGAGGAACGAGATGAACTGGTAGACATTACCGTTTACCCGGTCATCTACTTCGGGCGCATACTTCCTGAAGTGGCCTGGCAGATTCAGGTCAACGTCAAGGCTGACGTAGAACGCTACACCGGCCTGGGCGTGAACTCCGTCAATGTATATGTAAGAGACATTATTCCTCAGGAGGAGGCGCTGGATGCGTAGAACGAGTAGACTGTTACTAGCTGTCGTGGCTGTACTGGCGGTGATCCCCTTGGCCTTGACCGGCCTGATGGTACTGGGTAATCAAGGGATAAGACGCAGCTTCCTGCGTTTCCTGGACAACCCGCCGGAAGGCGTCTTCCGCATTTTGCAAGTTGCCCTCCTGATCCTCCTGATTCTCTTCTGTCTGGCCGTGTTCATTTACGCCATCTTCGGTGCCAGAATCCGCAAGAGCCGGTCGAAGAGTACGGAGATCGGTATGATCGACATCGGTGTGGGTGCGCTGGAGAATATTAGCCTGAATGCGGCCAAAGCGGCGCAGGCGGGCATCAAAACCGCAAAGGCGAGGGTCTATGCGGCTCCCGAGGACGAAATTCAGATCGAGCTGGCGGTTGTGCTGTATTCGGATGTTGAGATTCCGCTTCAGATGGCGAGAATCCAGGAACGTGTCAAGAAAGATGTCGAAAAATATACCGGCATCGGTGTCCATCAGGTGAAGGTCAAGGTCACGCGCGTCGACCTGATCGGCACGAAAGTGGAACGTTGAGGATGACTCGATGAGACGTTTATTTGAACCGATCCTACGCCTCCTGCATGGCCGAGACGCCGGAATAATGGGCGGTGCCTTCGGCTTCGGCTTCGCGTTGCTGTGGGCGATCTTCGGCTTTTGGCGGACCCTGCTGATTATTCTCTGTACGATCGCAGGCTATGTCGTCGGTGCGCGTTTCCTGCGTAATTCCGCCCACTTCAGAGAACTTATTGATAAGATCCTGCCTCCGGGCAGGTTTCGTTAAGGCCCGTGTCCCGGCCTCGGAGCCGGGGATAATAGAGGAGATTAGATGAGCCGTATAGATGCGAGAGAAAAAGCCATGCAGCTTTTATATCAACTTGAAAGTCAGCCGGGCGATACCGATGAGCAGATCAGTTTCTTTCTGGATCAGAGAACCCCGCTTTCTCCGGACCGAACGGATTGGGAAGCCGCTGACAGCCCGGATGCTGAACCGTTTGCGCCTTTGGCCAAAGCCGAGCCGGCGGATCAGGCGAGTGATGACTTAACCTCTACCGGTGATGAAGAGGGAAGGGCCGCTCTGCGGCAATTGACCGAAAAGGATCGCCGATATCTGGTCGAGCTCGTGCGCGGTGTCTTACAAGTCGCCCCTGTGCTCGACGGCCTATATGGACCTTACTTAGTGAAGTGGACGCCTGAGCGCTTGCCGCGCCTGGAACGTATTCTGCTTCGCATGGGCACTTACGAGATCGTGTACGACCAGGATATCCCGGATTCAGTGGCGATCAATGAGATTATTCGCCTGACGCGTCAGTACGCGGACGAAGAGGCATATGCATATATAAACGCTGTCCTCGGTAAAGTCAGCCGCACACACAGTAACCTCCGAGACGATGCTATGTCGGAACTGTCTTCTGAAGACGGTACGCTTGAACCGCCTGCCAATGACTCAGCCGGAATCGAGGCCGGTGATGAGCACTAAGCAACGAGCCATTACCGTATCCCAGTTAAACCGCTTTGTCCAAGGCCTACTTTCGTCACAGGAACCACTGCGGAATCTCTTGGTCCGCGGTGAATTATCGAATGTTAAGTATTATTCTTCAGGCCACATTTATTTCAATTTGAAAGATCCCCATGCCCAGGTCTCTTGTGTCATGTTCAGGCAACAGGCGCAAGGCTTGAAATTCCGCATGGAAAATGGTCAGGCTGTGCTGGCCTCCGGCCGCGCCTCGCTTTACGAACGCGACGGTAAGTTCCAACTCTATGTGGACATGCTTGAGCCCACAGGTGTCGGTGATCTCCACCTGGCCTTCGAACAACTGAATCAGAAGTTGAAAGCTGAAGGCTTATTCAATGCCGAGCATAAACGCCCCCTTCCTGAATTCCCGAGACGGATCGGTATAGCAACCGCCGCCACCGGAGCGGTCATCCGGGACATCATCCAGGTCAGTCGCAGGCGTTTCCCCGGCTGTAGACTGGTGCTGGCCCCCTGCCAGGTGCAAGGACCGGCAGCAGCGATGTCCATAGTGTCAGCTCTACGAAAACTCAACAGTTTACCTGATGTGGATCTGATTATCGTTGGACGGGGCGGCGGCTCGATGGAGGACCTCTGGGTCTTTAATGAAGAGATAGTGGCACGAGAAGTGTTTAATTCCGCTAAGCCCATCATCTCTGCTGTGGGGCATGAGACCGATTTTACAATTACGGATTTCGTAGCGGATTTACGTGCGCCCACGCCCTCCGCGGCTGCTGAGCTGGCTTTGCCTGATGCCGCGGCGCTGCGAAATGCCTTGAACCATCAACAACAAAGACTGATCAGCCACTTGGAACAGAAAGTGACAAGTGCCCGGCATCGCTTGGAACGACTTCAGAGTAATCGTTATCTGGAGAATCCCTACGAGCGTTTGAATGACCGGCGCCAACAGCTGGATCGCCTGGAGGACAGACTCAGCTCCGGCCTTGAGCAGCGACTACGGTCAAGAACAGAACAGCTGGGGCAGCTGGCATCACGACTCGATGCATTGAGCCCGCTCAAAGTTTTGGCCAGAGGTTATGCAATGGTGAGTCCTCTGGATAGTGATCTACCGATTGTAACAGCGAAGGCCCTTCAGCCAAAACAGGCGATCCGTCTCCATATGCAAGACGGAATAGTCAGCTGTCGGGTGGAAGACAGAAAGGTGAATGACAATGGACCAGTTAGACTTTAATACGCATCTAGATAATGTGGTGCCGAACGGCGACAGTGTCAGCCCGTCGGATATAATGGATGAAAAGCAGCCGGAGCAGCTGACTTTCGAAGAAGCACTCAACGAACTGGACGCTGTGGTGAGAAAACTCCAGAGTAGCGATTTGACTCTGCGCCAGTCGATGGTGCTCTTCCAGCGCGGCAGCGAGCTGGTCGGCTTGTGTCGTAATCAGCTGGACGAAGCCGAGCAGGAGATCAAGGTGCTTCTGGAGGATCGCTCAGGGGCGCTTGAAGAAGTGGATTTCCTGCCGGAAGAAGGAGTATGACCTATGTCCTATGAAACGAGAATGCAGTCTTACGTGAAGACCATTGAGTCGACACTACCGGAATTTCTGCCTCCGGCGGATCAGATGCCGGAGCAACTCAGAGATGCTATGCATTACAGTCTCATGGCAGGCGGAAAACGCATTCGCCCGGTGCTGGCTCTCGCCACAGCGGATCTGCTCCAAGCGGATGCTTCCCAGAGTAGATCTGTACAGGCCTATGCCGCAGCGGTCGAGATGGTCCACACCTATTCACTGATTCACGATGATCTGCCCTCCATGGATGATGATGTCCTGAGACGAGGCAAACCTACGAACCACGTGGTCTACGGTGAAGCCGTCGCCATTCTGGCCGGTGATGCCCTTTTGAGTCGCGCCTTTGAACTGGCCGGCGAAGCCAATGTGGGCGACTTCTCTGCGCAAGCTGTTCTGAATGCCTGGTTGGAGTTGGCGAGACTTGCCGGCCCTTGCGGTATGATCGGCGGCCAGGTCCTCGATCTGGCAGCGGAAGGTCAGGAAGTGGAAGAGACCTATCTCAAGAAGATGCAGGCACTCAAAACCGGGGCACTTCTTCAAGCACCGGTCTGCGGCATTGCGCGTCTTTTCGAAGCGCCCGAGTCCATTGTAGACGCCTTATCAGAGTACGCCTTGCAAGTCGGGCTGGCCTTTCAGATCCGAGATGATATACTCGACAGTATTGCCACTGAGGGAGAACTCGGCAAAACCCCGGGCAAAGATATGATTAACCAAAAAGCGACCTATGTCACTTTGCTGGGCAAGGACGAAGCCGAAGCAACGCTCGTCCAGGCCAATCGGGCAGCACTTAATGCCTGCGGCAAACTGGCGATGCAAGGCTATGATGCAGACTTCCTGATCTATCTGGCCGGGCATCTGAGCGGGAGAAGATATTGAGCGAATTACTGGACAGAATAACCGGACCTCAGGATGTTAAGGACCTGAGTGCTGAAGAATGTACTGAGCTGGCACAGGAGCTCCGGCGATTTATTATTCAGACCGTCTCCGGTACCGGCGGCCACCTGGCTTCCAATCTCGGCGTGGTGGAGCTCACGATCGCGCTATTCCGTGTCTTTGACTTCACGGATGACCAGATTGTCTGGGACGTCGGTCATCAATCCTATACCTATAAGATCCTCACGGGACGTAAGGACCAGTTCGGCACGCTCAGGCAGTGGAACGGTCTGGCCGGCTTCCCGAAGCGCGGGGAGAGTCCCTATGATGTCTTCAATACCGGCCATAGTTCAACATCAATTTCCGCAGCCCTGGGCCTATTGAGAGCCGCTCAGAAACTCGGCAAGGAAAATCACGTTCTGGCCGTGATCGGCGACGGAGCGCTCACCGGCGGTATGGCGTATGAAGCCCTGAATGATGCCGGCAACGGCGACGATCACCTGATCGTGATCCTGAATGACAATGAAATGAGTATCAGTAAGAACGTCGGCGGCACTGCGAAACATCTGCATCGCCTGCGTACTTCCAGACGCTACAGGAAGTTCAAGAACCGTTTGGAACGTGTGCTCATGAAGATTCCTGCGGTGGGCCCGGTTTTGGCCAAAGCCCTGGTCGCGATAAAGAATCAGTTGCGCAAGATCTTCCTGTCTTCCGACAGCACCATGTTCGAAGCGTTCGGCTTCCATTATTACGGGCCGGTCGACGGTCACGATCAGGCGGCGCTGGAGCGTGTCCTGGTCTCGGCCAAAGAAACCGAAGGGCCTGTGCTGGTGCATATCAGTACGATCAAAGGGCAGGGTTATGTGCCCGCCGTTTCAGATCCGCAGTACTATCACGGGGTAGCCCCTTTTGAACCGGATACCGGTGTGACGATAGCGGCGATTCCTGATCTCTTTACAGATAGCGAAGAAAGTTTCAGTCAGCGACTCACACAGCTCTCGAGTTTTACGGAAGCGTTCAGTCAGAGTATTCAATACCTGGCATTGCAGGACGAACGCGTCGTTGGTATTTCAGCCGCTATGACCGGCGGTACGGGGCTTGAGCCCTTTGCCAATCACTTCCCCGAACGCTTCTATGATGTCGGTATTGCAGAACAGCATGCGGTGAGCCTGGCGGGCGGTATGGCGGCCGGCGGACTCAAACCGATTGTTGCGCTCTATTCCACTTTTTTGCAAAGAGCATTGGATCAGGCGCAGCACGATACTGTATTGCCTAAGCTCCCGGTCGTCTTCTGTCTGGATCGGTCCGGCGTTGTGGGTGAGGACGGGGAGACACACCAGGGTCTCTACGATCTGGCATTTCTCAGGTCACTTCCCGGTGGCAGAATATTGGCTCCCCGAGACTACACCGAGCTTTATAAGATGCTCAAGGATGCCCTGATTCAGACGGACGAGCCTACGTTCATCCGTTATCCCAAGGGCGGACATGTCTTCACGAAGGGCGATCTCGAGCAAATTAATCAGCAGGCGCAGGAGGTCTCAGGCGGAGGCTTAGGCCCGCAGGCGGTCTGGCTGAAACAGGGGACCGATCTGAATATTATCGCCTGGGGCTATACGAGCGGTTTAGCCTGGCAAGCCGCCCAAGTCCTTGAAGCTCAGGGCATCTCCGCCGGTGTGCTGGATCTACGCTCCTTGAAACCGCTCGACTGGGAAAACATCGCTATTGCCGCAGAGCTGCCGGTCTTGACGGTTGAAGAAACCGTCCGAAATGGCAGCTGCGGACAGGAAATTGCCGCCAGGCTATCCGAAAACAAGATGAACGCTATAATTAAGTGCATACATATTCAAGATGCCGCTGTCTTACACGGCAAGCGGCAGATTGTCTTGGATAATTATGGTATCAGTGTCGACAATATTGTGACCAAAGCCCTGGAGTTAGTCTCCGGAAGGGAAGTTGAGTTTGAAGTTCGGAATAGTATCAGACCCCTATAAAGATCCCGGGTTCAAGGTGCTTCATAGAGTTACGGAGATTCTGCGCTCGGAAGGGCACGAAGTGGTGTATCCGGGTACCCGAAACGGTGACAGCGAATATGACACGCCATTCTCCGGTGACAGCTGGCAGGGGGTCGATCTGGCCCTTTCCTTAGGCGGCGATGGCACATTCCTCTACACTTGTCACCAGGTCTATCAACACGATATCCCGCTGATCGGTGTCAATCTCGGCAGTATGGGTTTCATGACCGAGATTGAAGCTGAGGACCTGGAGGAAGCGCTTACGCGTTTGGGCAAAGGCGACTACCGGATCCGCAACAGGATGATGCTCAAGGTCCAGGTACACAGCAGTTCGGAGCCGGAAGTGCTCGATCTTTATGCGCTCAATGACGTTGTCCTGTATCGAGGAGCGATCTCGAGAATTATTCCGTGTACGTTCACACTGAATGGCACCAAGATCGAGACTATTCCCAGCGACGGCCTGATTTTGGCCGGGCCAACGGGTTCTACAGGCTATGCCTTGGCGTGCGGAGGACCGATCATCGAGCCGCAGCTGGAACTGATGCTCCTGACACCGATCAGTCCGCATACACTGCATAATCGAAGTTATATAATAGATCCGGACAGCGTCGTCGAGATCGGGATCGAGGAGGAATATCCCTTCAGGCCCCAGGTCACGATCGACGGCCATACGGTGGTCGATGTGGGGGCGGAAGACCGCGTCATCGTCCGGAAAGCCGATCGGCCGATCCGACTGGCGAATCTCGACGCGTATAATTTCTTTCACAGACTACCGGCGAAAATCAGTGCGAGGGGGAAGGCACGATGAAATTGAGTAAACAGGCAAGACATAGAAAGATCCTGGAGATCATCTCAAAGCAGGAGATTCAGACCCAGGAAGAACTGGTTCAGAAACTGGAAGCGGAGAATCTCTCCATCACGCAGGCGACCGTCTCACGTGATATCAAGGAACTGAATATCATCAAAGCGAATACGATCAAAGGCAAACAGAAATTCGTGGCGATGAAATCCATCAATGATCCCGGGACCGATCGCCTGCTCAAGGTCTTCAGCGAAGCTGTCCTCCACAGCGTGATTTCCGGTAATCTCATTGTCGTACATACCCTGCCGGGTATGGCTCCGGCCTGTGCTTCCGCCATCGACGCCATGAATCTCAATCGTATTGCCGGAACCATCGCCGGCGACGACACGATCTTCGTCGCAGCCGAAAGTGATTCCGATATGCATGCTTTACAGTATGAACTCATGCAGTTTGCCGGCTTCAAGAACTGAGGATAAGTAACTCGGATGCTGGAACGACTTGAAATAGATCAGCTGGCTTTGATCGAACATGCTGAATTGGAGTTTAATGCGGGATTTCAAGTCATTACCGGCGAAACAGGCGCGGGCAAATCCCTGCTTCTGGGTGCAGTAGGCGCGATCAGCGGCCAGCCGGCCAACCGTGACCTTATCCGCAGCGGTGCTGAAGAGGCGCTGGTCGAAGCGGTCTTCACCCTTGTCAATGCCTATTTCACAGAAGATCCTGACATCTCAGAACTCCTGGATGAGGATGAGGATGCCCTGATCATCGGCCGGGAGGTCCGCCAGAACGGCAGGAATCTCTGCCGGCTCAACGGACGCATCGTCCCTTTAGCGCTGCTGCGCAAGGTCGGAGAAACACTGGCGGATATCCACGGTCAGAATGATCGGCAGCAGATCTTTCGCGCCGATAAGCATCTGGGAATTCTCGACCGCTACGGTCATCAGACGATTACACCACTCCTGACAGACTATACAAGAGCCTACCAAGCCTGGCAGGCGTTGCTCAAGCAAGAGGCGCAACTGGTCGCAGATCCCGAAGAGCGGCGTATCCTCACCGAAAGGCTTCAGTACCAGATCAACGAGATCCAGGCGGTCTCGCCCGTGGATGGGGAGGAGATCCGGCTGCGGGAGCGCAGGGACATGCTTGCGCACGTGGACAAACTCCAGACCGGCCTCAGCAAGGCGCTCTCCGAGCTCCAGGGTGATGGGACTGAATCGGGCGCAGACCTGGCTTTGGCCGCCGCCTATAGCGAGGTCCTGAAACTCAGCGCTTACGCGGATCTGGAAGTGTTGATCCGGCCGCTCGCCCAGGCCCAGGAGGCATTGAGCGAAGCCGTCAAGGCGCTCTATACACTGCTGGATCAGCTGGATGCAAGACCCGGTGAGCTCGAGGAGGTGGACCGCCGGCTGGACCAGCTTACCCGCCTTCAACGTAAGTACGGTGAGACGATCCCGCAAGTACTCGATTTTTTGGCCAAAGCCGAGGCCAGGCTGGAAGCCATCGAAGAAACGGAACAGCAGGTCGAAGCCTTAGCTGAGAGAAAAGAACAGCTCAAAGCCCTCCTCGAAGAACGGGGGCTGGCTTTACGCAAGGCCAGACAGGCTGCGGCAGAAGCGCTCTCCAGCGCCATCATGCAGGAACTCAAGGGATTGGGCATGGCCGACGCCGTTTTTCAGGTGCGCTTCACTGAGTTAGCTGTAGCTCAGGCGAAAGCCAAGGGCCTGGATCAAGCGGAATTCATGCTGGCGGCGAACCGGGGTGAGGCCTTGAAACCACTCGCCCAGACCGCCTCCGGTGGTGAAGCCTCCCGCATCATGCTGGCGATCAAAGTAATTCTAGCTTCAGCGGATCAGACGCCGCTCCTTGTCTTCGACGAAATCGATACCGGCATCAGCGGCGAAACTTCTGCGGTCGTCGCTCAGAAACTCAAACGTCTGGCGCAGACACACCAGATCCTCTGTGTCACCCATCAGGCGCAGATCGCCGCTGCTGCGGACACACATTTCCGGATCTATAAAGAAAGCGACGAAGCAAGAACCAGGACTTTCATCAGACTGCTCTCTCAGGCAGAACGTGAAACGGAAATCGCACGGCTATTGAGCGGCAGCAAAGAAGACGATAATTCTCTGACGCTGGCGAGGCAATTGCTTGAGCGAAGTAATTTGTGAACCATTTCAAACCGACATCAATGGGGCATAATCCATGTATTTATCCTACCTCGTAGCTCCGGAAGACGCCGGAAAGACCGCCGAGACAGTCCTCAGACAGCGGCTCCATATCTCGGGTGCACTGAGTCGCAGAATCCGCAATGAGCAGGCCCTGACGGCTGACGGAGAGTTTCTCCTGAATATGGACCGGGTATCGCCGGGCATGTTACTGGAACTTCGCCTCTCGGACGGGGAGTCTCACGTCGGCCCCCTCACGTCCTCAGAGCCGATCGAGATCTGCTACGAAGATGATTGGCTTGCCCTCGTGAATAAACCGCCTGCGACGCCGACCCACCCCCGTTTCCCCGGCGACAGAGGACTCACCACAGTATTGTCGGACAGGCAGATCCACCCGGCAAACCGGCTGGACTTAGATACTTCAGGTCTGACTTTAATTGCGAAAAATGGCTATGCACATCATTTGCTGACCATCACCCCCATCAAGAAGATCTATCTGGGCCTCGTCCATGGCCAAATGCCGGCGTCCGGGCAGATTGACGCTCCAATTGACCGAGCCCCGGACAGCATTATCCTGCGCATGGTGCGTTCGGACGGCAAAAGAGCGGTCACGCATTACCGGACTTTGGCCTATTGGCCCAAATACAGGGCATCGCTGGTCGCTTTCCGACTGGAGACAGGCCGCACCCACCAGATCCGTGTGCATTGTCAGCATCTAGGCCATCCCCTGGTAGGCGATACACTTTATGGTTGGGAACAGACCTTCCGCGTAGAGTCGGTCATTAGGGGTAGGAATCGCAGTAATTATTTGCTGCCGGACAAGCGCGCCTTTACGGATCCCGCTATCGCGCGCGATTTTCAGGCGCTGGTGCTGAATCGGGAACTCCCGAGGCAATTTCTCCATGCCTGCAGGCTGCAGTTCACGCATCCTTTAACTAAAGTCGATCTGGACATCAGAGCCGGTTTAACCCCTGACCTGAGTAAGATATTGAAACTCTTGAACTGCTCCGAGAGAGAGCTTTGCGGCCGTATGGACAGCCTTCTGGACCTCGATCTGCCGGCGAATGTGCGGCCTTAGCAACAGTATTACCTAAGCCCCGACTAAAAACACAACATAGTTTCTGAAAAGTTTATCTACTGAACACAAGTGAACAAAGTTTAGTTTGCAAAAATAGTTAAAGTTCCCTAAAATTGAGGGAGTATTTTCTGCTAGCCGTGCCATCGGCGAGGCTAACGTTAAGATACCTGAATTTTGAAAATTGAATATGTATGGAGGTGATTACCAATGGAATTAAGATCATTAATAATTGGTCTGGTGATTGGCCTCGCAGGCGGCGGATTACTTGTATGGGCCTTTTATAAATTAGGCTTCAGTAAAAGACAGAAGAGCTTGGATCAGAGTACCGTAAAGGTACAGGAAGACGCACAGCTACTGCTGGCAAACGCTGAGAAAAGCGGCGAAAGTCGCAAGAGAGAACTGCTCCTGCAGGCAAAAGAAGCTATCCA
>CAZJTS010000017.1:0-19471 GCA_964548975.1 uncultured Fastidiosipila sp. | reverse complement strand
TTAAGCATGAAACCCTTGAAGAGCACAAGTTCCTGGCAACACAGTTCTTTGCCATCGGTTCAAGTAGATAATCTTTTCTCCCAAGAACCTTTTTATCTGAAAGTCCTGGATAAACTGGCTCCGATCCTGGAAAAGCACGATATTAATTACTCTACCTTGCGCCTGTTAGTGAAGGTTCGCATGGCGGTCAATGAAAGAAGCATGGTCAACCCGGCGATGCAAACCAAGCGCAATTCCGGTACAGCAAGAGGCAACAGCTCTCTACTCAGCATCATCTTACAGTTAGTGATTGGCGGCTTTTTTGCATCACTCCTGCTCCTACCTTTGCCGGCTTTCAGCCTTTATTTGATTCTTTTCTCTGCGTTATTCGTCATCATGATTTCAACCCTGATTCCCCAGCTGGCACAAGTCTTTCTTTCTGCGGAAGATGCCGAAGTCCTTCCCGTCAGACCAATTACGCCTCGAGAGTTGAATCTCACCCGAATTATACAGGTCATGATTTACTACTCGATCTCTTTCGTCTGTTTTGTCGGTCCGATGATCGTCGTGAGCTTCCTTAAGCGAGGCTTTATAAGCGGCCTTCTCGCCTTAGTTTTCGGAATAATCTTCAGCGGTTTTTGTTTATTATTGGCGCTTGCCCTCTACTTGCTCGTAGCGCGTATTTTCAGTGGCGAAAAACTACGCAATATGATCGCTTATGTCCAGATTGGCTTAAGTGTCTTAACCTTCCTGAGCTACCAATTATTCGGCAGAATGATGAACTTCTTTGACGGCTTAGAGATCAGGCTTCACCCCCTCTTATTGCTATACCCTCCGGCTTGGTTCGCCTCTCCCTTCCACTTAAAGGAAGGCGGTAACTCGACACTCGCAATACTGGGATCCGCATTAGCAGTATTTGTGACGCTGGCTTTAGGTGTCCTTTACTTCGCGAGGAGCGGTGCCTTAGAACAGAGCCTGAAGAATCTCGCGCTAGAAAAGGATGGCCTCGACAAAGACAGCGCTAGACTCAGAAACTTTTTCTCTAGATTAATGTGTCGGTCAACCGAAGAGCATGCTTTCTTCAACTTCTCTTGGCAGATGCTTCGCCACGAACGCAGCTTCAAAACCGCAGTGTACCCTTCAGTTGCCATGATTATTGTTATCCCCTATCTCATGTCGTTGACTAATTCAGATCCCCCTGTAGGTGCTGACCTGATATCCACTTTGCTAAGTCAGTTAACCCTTTATTTCAGTCTGACATTAATCCCCACCTTATTGATCCAGCTCCCGATGAGTGACAACCATGAAGCGGGTTGGCTGTTTCGTGTCTTACCAAGCAATCGCGATGGCAGCTTTGCCACTGCCCTTACCAAGACAATCTGGTCCAAAATCTATTTACCCCTATACCTGATCCAAATCCCCATCCAATACCTGTTATATGGCCGCTAAGGTGTATTGACCATCTTCATACTGCTTATGCTCTTATATATCTGCACGCAAATTGCAGTCGATAAAATGCCCATGATCAGACCCTTCACTCAGAAGCGTACTGTAGTCCAGAATGAGGGTTGCGGCAGCCTGATTATCTTCGGCAGTTTCGCCCTCCTCCTTGGCGTGATTCAAGGTGTCATCCAGATTTATGTACCCTTCGGACTCGAGATCTACACCGTTGTGCTCTTTGCTGTAATGCTTTTGATGGTTCGCTTCTACCGAAGCAAGAAAGTCTTTGCGAATTAACCCCATGCTCACCGGATCTCCATGGTCTCAATTTCAGGTTATACACACCGGATCTCCATGGACTCAATTTCAGGTTATACACACCGGATCTCCATGGTCTCAATTTCAGGTTATGCTCACGAACTTTCATTCACCACTCCAGAAAGGCGCGCATAATACAACATGTTACTCTGGCCAAAATCAATAGTATTGTGAGAACTAACATTAGCAACATATTACATTGGCCAAAATCTTGAGTATAGTGAGAACTCGAGAATAGAACTATGTTACATTGACAAAATCCCGAGTATTGTGAGATTCCGCACGCCCCCATCCCCAGCAAACCGGGGCAGCCTAACTGTAAATCCGAACGCTTGATAATCCCTTAATCTATTTGCTATAATGACCACTCGTCGACGAGATGTAGCGCAGTTGGTAGCGCGCCTGCTTTGGGAGCAGGATGCCGCAGGTTCGAGTCCTGTCATCTCGACCAGTAAAAAGAAAGAGCCCCGTCGCCGGGGCTCTTTCTTAACTCAATGCTCTGTCCTCAGGGTTCAATTGTTACCTTAAAGGCTTCATAACGACGAATTTCTCCTTCTTTATCCAAGGTATAAAGTACATTGTCTTCTTTGTTAAAGAATACAGGTAGATCTAAAAGCACTTTGCTTGCTTCCAGTTTAGAGAATGGCGCTTCGTGGTCCGATTCGGTCTCAATAATCCCCACCAGCTCTGCTCCTAGGTCATGTAGTTTAGTCACCAATTCAATATTCTCATATACACCTATAATTTCTTCTGAAGCAAAGGATTGCCCATTGTAATAAATCGTCGGCAAGTCATCATCATAGTTGAAAGTATTGAAACTGATCATATCGGCCGCTGTTCCCATTCCAAAAGTTTCAACTTCTCTTACCGAAGAGATTGTTAGATTGAAAAGACGCATCAGTTCAGGTATCTCGAGACGATCAATAACGTTCTCATGACCTAGGTAGAGCGCTTTTCTTTCTTCATCCAGCAACTCGGCTTTGACAGTGAAGATATAGTGCTTGCCTTTCGACAATTTCTCTAAGACCGCACTGTTCCAGTTAATATCCAGGAGGAAGGGGCTATCCTGGAATAACATGAGCATAGGGATGGCCGGTTCCGTCGGATGAACCGGATGGTTAGGAATGACATCGATCACCGAAGCGGCGAATTCGCCGCTGACTTCAATATCAATATCTGGCTCATCATCTGAATTAGGGACAGTAACTTGGGGATCAACCAGCGTTACAGTCAAAACCGGCTCAGATGTACCGGGCATTGTTGTTTCAGGTGTTTTCTCAGTCGCGAGTGCCTGACAAACAGTAAGCAGAGCAATGCTGGAAATAAGCAGGATGGAGAGAAGCCTTTTCATAGAAATCCTCACTTTCGACATTAATGTCATTCAATTTCCCACCAAGATTATATGTTAAACATATACAGGATTTCGCCTTAAGTCAAGCTATTAATTTGTCATCTTCGCCTTAATTGTTAATTAAATTTGCTTTAACTACCCCACAACCCTAGTTTGCTAGAATTACCTATAGCACCCGACGGGCAATTTACAGGATAGGACAGCAAAATCATGGCAGATTACAGCAAACCTGAATTAGAAGAAGCTTGGATTTCACTTGAATCGACACTCAGGAAATGCAAGAAGATGCAAGAGACCGGCAAGCTCCAATCATCTCAAAAGACCTTGAATGACAGGCGCGTCAGAGCGTTATATCTTGCTCTGGCCCTGATCGAAAATGAAATAGCAGCGGTTGAAGAGTCTTTCGGCTAAACAATGAAGTTCTGTTTGACACTACCCGTCCCCAGCTCAAAGAGATAACCTAGGAAACTCAAACTGTAAGGGATGAACCTTCCCTCAGCATGGAGGGTTTCAATCTCATGGAGCTCAGCCCAGTTGACGGCCTGCACTTCCTCTACTTGTAGAATCAGGCTTTCAAGTCTGGGCGAGGCGTGGACGATGTAATATTCGTCGAAGTAATCCGGCCCTCGGACAGTCACTGAGGGTTCGATCCGGCCAAAGTCCAGTTCAAGCCCCAACTCTTCCAGGCACTCGCGGGCAAGACCTTCCCGATTCGATTCGCCCTGGCAGGCACTGCCGCCGACGCTGATATCCCAGAGATTTGCCCAGCCCTTCTTAAATGGCTGACGCTGCTGAATCAGCATTTGGCCGTCATCATTAAAGATGCACAGATGTACCACATAGTGATAGCGCCCCGCGGGAATCTTCTCCCCGCGAATGTGCGTCTCACCGGTCGGCAAGCCATGCTCATCGTAGAGATCCCAGATCTCCGGACCACTCTCCCCCATACTCATCAATGTGTCTTAATGACCGGGTACTGGAGTTCGCGGTGGAAGGGGTAGACTTTACGGAGAAGCTCCACAGGATAGGCTTCCTTACGACCATAGTTCGATACGGTCACGAAAAGTTCGCCTTTGTAGCGCGCTCTAATGTCGGCACTCAGGTTTTGGCAATCTGCGGGATCGGTCTCGAGACCCGTAATCACGATCCAATGCCAGGTGAGATCATCGAAATGGTTCTTCCACACGAGATGCGCCACCGGAACTTGAGCTGCTAAACCTGAATGGATAAAGTCAATTTCTTCAGAAAGCTTCGGGCGTCCGTAGATGGTATGCCACTCAAGCTCGACACCGCGGGCTTTGGCAAAAGCTTGGGCCCCCTCACGGATAGTATTGCCTTTCGGCAAACCGAAGTTACCCGGCCACAGGAATGGCCTCAATGAGTACGCCCAATCAATATATTCGTCTTTCGTGTGCGGGAGCCCTTCT
Source organism: uncultured Fastidiosipila sp. (assembly GCA_964548975.1). Lineage (GTDB taxonomy): Bacteria > Bacillota > Clostridia > Saccharofermentanales > Fastidiosipilaceae > JAAYZH01. The sequence goes on along the minus strand of CAZJTS010000017.1, from coordinate 14,956 downwards.
TCGGGCAACAGTACTTCAGCTTCGGGATAGGCCATAGCCAAAGACGCGAACTGGTTTAAAAGCGCGATAATACCGCAGCCCCGCAAAGCACTGTACTTGTCTTTACGACATTCCTGAAACCAGTCCTGATTTCCGCCATAGGAATCAGCAGGTAGATGGACATTGCGGAGCATACAGCAATTGTCCCGGCAGGATGCGCAACGGTTATTCTGGAAACTGAGTAAGTGCGATGACTGAGTACTGGGCATTGCTGTCCTCCCTATACATGACTTATCGCTCACAAAGAAGGTGGAAAACCATCATCAGAGCAACTAATAGGTGGCCAAAGGCTACTACGCATATTGTAGTGGATTCTGCCGAAAACGCAATGTTACACATTAATAAAGCCCACCCCTGGAGGTAGGCCGTAAATTGAACTTAAGTGGCTAAACCAATCAATGCTTAGCTTGATCGGGATCCGTTGCCTGTTCGTCCTCGAAATAGAGCTCATCCAGCTGACTCATCTCATCATCGCTGAGTGAGAAATCGTATAAGTCCATATTCTCCTTGATTCGTTCAGGAGTCACGGACTTTGGCAGAGGGATATAACCTTTCTGCAGAGACCAGCGGAGAGCCACTTGGGCCGGGGTCTTACGATGAGTTTCAGCGATCTCGGTCAGGACCGGGTCTTCCAGAATAGCGCCATGGCCCAACGGCGAATACGCCTCAAGGAGGATGCCGTGTTCAGTACAGTATTGGACTGTCTCATCGTCCTTGATCCCCGGGCTCAGCTTGATCTGATTGACCATCGGCAAGACGCGAGCGGTTTTCTTGAGTTCTTCCATATGGTGCGGGCGGAAATTACTGATCCCGATGGCTTTCAGTTTGCCTTCGTCATAGAGATCTTCCAGAGCGCGCCAGGATTCAGCATTCATCTCCTGCCAGTTGTCGCGGAAGCGGACGGGATTCGGCCAATGGACCAGGATCAGGTCCAGATAATCCACACCCAGAAGTTCCAAACTTTCGTTTACAGCGTCCAGTGTCTCCTGATAACCGCGAACGGTATTCGCGAGTTTGGTGGTGAGGTAGATCTCTTCTCTAGGTACACCGCTGCGGCGTATCCCTTCACCCACAGCTTCTTCGTTCTCATAGGCCTGGGCGGTGTCGATATGTCTGTAACCGGACTCCAGTGCGTACTTGACCGATTCAATCGCTTCTTCCGGATCTTCGATCAGCCAGGTGCCGAAACCCAGTACAGGGATCTCGCTACCGTTAGGTAATTGATATGTATCATTCAGTGAGTAATTCTTCATAAATACCTCCTTGTATTCCTTAGGTGCTCTATCAAGCTTATACCAACGAACTTCCATCGACCGTAAGATAACAGGCGTCTCAGAGATCCTTTAAAGTTTCTTAAAAAATCACTCTATCTATATCGCACTGGTGCTGGGGGGATTTTCCGGCTTGTGCTATTATTTACGTATCAATAAACTTGAAATACTTTTTAAGAGGTGCAAACACATGAAAATTGAACTGAAGAGTCGTGATCAGGTAGGTACATCATCGGCCAAAGCCGCGCGTAGACAGAATCTTACGCCGGCAACCATTTACGGTGGCTCGATTGATTCCTCATCTGTATTGATCAAAACTTCAGACTTGGATCAGATCCTGCGTGAACAAGGTAGTAACGCGGTTTTCGACGTCGTACTGGACGGCGATAAGGAATCTCAGGTCATGTTCGCAAATATCCAACGTGACCCCGTGAAGGACGACATCCTGAACGTCGAGCTCAGACATCTGGAAGCCGGCCAGAAGGTACAGGTTACCATCCGTATCGATCTCCAGGATACCGACAGAATTACTGATGCGACCATCAACCAGAATATGATGGAAATCGACATTGTCGTCGCCCCGGCCGACATCCCCTCCGCCTTCACCCTCAGCGTCGAAGGCATGGAGATCGGCGACACGAAGGTCGTCTCCGACCTCGATATCCCCGAATCCGTCGAAGTACTGGCCGAAGCCGATGAGCCGGTCGTCTCTATCGCCGCACCGAAGGTCGAAGTCGAAGAGACTGATGAAGAGGAAGTCGATCCCGCTATGGTCGAAACCACTGAGCAGGCGCCTGAAGAAGTCACTGAAGAAGGCGAAGAGTAAGCCACTCCCCTTTATATGTCCCACGAGTACCGGTCGTAAGGCCGGTACTGTTTTTTTGCCAAAAAACAGCACCCACCCCTAAGGATGAGTGCTGTAACAGCTAATTTCTAGCTGAGAACTTACTTAGTACTTCTCGCAGAGCAGCTCGAAGTAAGCCTTAGGATGCTTACAGGTCGGGCAGATCTCGGGAGCCTTAGCAGCAGTGTGGATGTAACCGCAGACGCGGCAGATCCATTCGTTGGAGTCTTCTTTGACGAAGACAGACTCGTTCAGGACGTTCTCACGCAGAGCACGATAACGAGCACCGTGATGTTTCTCGACGGAAGCGATATTGCGGAAAGAACGGGCTGCGTCTTTGTAGCCTTCTTCTTCAGCAATCTTGCCCATCTCAGCGTAATCAACAACCTCAGCTTCTTCGCCTTCGGCAGCGGAGAGCAGATTAGAAGCCGTATCACCCAGATGCACAGGGTAGCTTGCATTGGCAACAATCATGTTCGGAACGTCATCACCCAGATATTCCACAATGTGCTTGTAGTAGATCTTCGCGTGTTCCTTCTCGTTCTCTGCTGTTTCGAGGAAAATTCCGGCAATCTGCTCATAACCGGCCTTTTTTGCTACGGAAGCAAAAAAAGTGTAACGGTTGCGGGCTTGGGATTCTCCTACGTAAGCGTTTACCAGGTTCTGATAAGTCTTTGAACTCTTAAAATCGCTCATGTATATACCTCCAAAAAAATTACTGTAAAATTTGACTTCGCAAATAAACAGTTGCCTTATTATAATCATTCTAAATTGCATCTTCAAGTGTTTACACAAAATTAGTAAAACAAGTGACATCCAGCACATGTTTTCTCGGTATATTAGTTTAAAGGCCAACTTTGGGTAAACGTTCTCTTTTGCCTAAAGCTCCAAAGTGATACTATGATGCAATAAACGAACCGCGATACTATGGAGGATTATTATGCACTATCGTTCAATTCCCAGTCTCAATGCCAAAACATCATTGCTCGGCTTCGGCTGCATGCGCCTACCCGTTACCGAAGACGGTAAAATTGATGATACAAGAGCCTTTAAGATGATTGATGAGGCGTTCGCTCAGGGCGTAAATTATTTCGATACCGCTTGGGGTTATCACTCCGGCGAGTCCGAGCCCTTCGTCGGCCGCGCCGTCGTGGACCGCTATCCTCGTGAAAGTTTCTATCTGGCGGATAAACTTCCCGTTTGGATGACGCCTGACGTGGAGAGCGCTGAGAAAACCTACCTGGAACAGATGCGCCGCATGAAAACTGACTACGTCGACTTCCACCTCCTGCATGCCTTGGAGAAAAAACGCTGGGATGAGCTGAAAACCAGTGGCGTCCTGGAGTGGCAACAGGAAAAGAAAGCCGCCGGCATCTTCCATCGGACAGGCTTCTCCTTCCATGACTCGCCTGAAGTTCTCCGGGAGATCCTGGCTTATCAGCCCTGGGATTTTGTCCAGTTGCAGATCAACTACCTCGACTGGGATCAATACCGTTCCCGCGAAATGTATGAACTTGCCGAAGAATTCAATGTACCTGTGATCGTCATGGAGCCCATCCGCGGCGGCAGTCTCGCCAATCCTCATGAAGATGTCCAGAACCTCTTCCGTCAAGTGATGCCGGATCTGTCACCAGCAGCGGTGGCGCTCAGGTTTGTCGCCGGTCTGGATAAAGTCGCTTGTATCCTGAGCGGCATGAGTGATGAAGCACAGGTTCGGGAAAACTTGGCAACACTCAGCAACTTTGAAGGCTTGAGCGAAGAAGAGATCGAGATGTATACCAGAGCCCGCGCTATCTTCAAGGAGCTGCCGCTCATCCCCTGTACCACATGCAAATACTGTGACCTTTGCCCGGCCAAGATCGAGATGTGGGAGCTCTTCGAGCGTTACAACCATTACATTTCATATAACAATCCCAGCGGTTTGGTCAATTACGTGAAGGAACATAATCCCGAGCACCTCCCCCCGGCCTGCATTGAGTGCTATGCCTGTGAAGAGCAGTGTCCTCAAGGGATCGTCATTACGGAGCGGATTCAGGATGTCTATGCTTTGGCCAAAAAACTGGGCGCCTAAACCCCTTAGGTAAAGAACGGTTCCGCCTGTTCTTCGAGCCGTTTACCGGGATCATAACCGAACATCATCTGCCGCCAGACCTTCTGGATGCGGACGGTGCCCATATAGCGCAAACGCTTCGCCCCCGGCCCATACGAGGGGACTTGCTGGATGAAACCATATTCCATCTCGATCCCCTTGAGTGCGGCCATGATTTCCATGTTCCCCAGCGCGCAACCGATCGCGGATTCTCTCATTTGCCTGCGCTGGGTAGAACGAAAGAGTGCGGGATCCTTAGTAAAAAGATGGACCATGTCCGCACCTGCGGAAGCGAAACGCCAGGGCTGGAGATTATATTCCGACGGCGCGAGGCGCGCGGCTTCCAGAATAGTCAGTAAATTATTGGATAAAGGCACCTGAGGATTTAAAAGCAGTTTTCTCAGTTTCTTTTTGCGAGCCTGTTTGCGTTTCGTTCTAGCGTTCGGATACCCGAGGGCCAGGACAGCAGGCAGCAAGGCTTCCTCCCCGGTCACCGCTGCGCTCTGCATCGGGTCTTCCTCATAAGGCAGTTCATCTTCCTGGACGGTTTCGAAACGAAAGCCGCTCTGCCAGACAGAACTTAGGCCCTTGCTAGTCAGCCACACGGATGCGTGCTGAGCGTAATAGCCGACATTCATCAGTTGATATAGGCCGAGTTTACCCCGGAAAACCAGATAGAGCGGGGCATGGATCATCCGGTAGCCGAGGGTCGGGAAATAATCCAGAAGATCTTCATAGGCCAAAAGTTCAATGGCGATATCCGCTTCAGGCAGCAGGACAGGAATATTATTGAGGTAGTTCAAGAGGTCGACCTGGATCCGGTTACCCGGGACCTGCATAGTATAGCTTCTGGCGGAGTAGCGTTTTTTCAGGGCATCAAATAACTCCATTACTGCCTCGTTTCGAGAGATCGAGACAGCGTATCTGACGGCAAACGGAAAAGACTATATAGAAACATGAGTACCCCACGTGAATGACCTTTGACATTGTTTTTACATTATAGCCTTTGACGATATAATGTAAAAGCAAAGAACTTGGAAGTATAAGTAGAAATAATTACCCTAATGATGAGGAGTTAGATATGTCAGAGAATAAGATGTCCACTTACCGTGAAGCGATCGTAGAGACGCTGGTCAAGATCATGCGCATCCGGAGCGAGAAGGGCGCACCCTCCCCGGGAAAGCCCTTCGGTGACGGACCGGCCGAAGCCCTGGACGCTTTCCTGGCGGAAGGACGTCGGCTCGGTTTTAGGACCGGCGAACTCGACGGATATGCCGGTTGGATCGAATTCGGACCTGAGAACAAGCCCCTGGTAGCCGCGGTCTGTCATCTGGACGTCGTTCCGGCAGCCGGCTGGCCTGAAGCTTATGAACCACAGGTAGAGGACGGCAAGATCATCGGGCGCGGCTCCATGGACGATAAGGGGCCGGCTGTGGCCGTCCTCTATGCGATGAAAAGCCTGCTAGATGAGGGTGTTGAGCCCGATGCCCGGATCCGCTTACTGCTCGGGACGGACGAGGAATCCGGCTCTGCCTGCATGAAATACTACACCCAGTTCGGCGAATCGCCAGTGGCCGCGTTTACGGCCGATGCTGATTTCCCGGTGATCAATGGCGAGAAAGGCCACTGGACCTTCGACCTCGTCTGGCAGATCGATTTGCGCGCCGAATCCGGCCGTGTTTTATGGGAAGCCGATTGCGGCACGCGCGCCAATGTCATCCCCGGTGAAGCGGTGCTCACCTTCAAGAACCCTGACGGCAGCCTCGAAGAAGTGGAAACGATCGGTAAAATGGGTCATGCGTCCATGCCTCAATTGGCACAGAATGCCATTCAGTATGCGCTTGCCGACGCCTATAAGAACGACCCGCAGGATCCGTTCCTGAAACAAGTCAATATGCTTCTCGGCACAGACTACGACGGTAAAGGCCTCGGCGTTGCCGGTTCGGATGAGCCTTCCGGCGATCTGACCCTCAATGTCGGTATCCTGAAATACGAAGATGGCAAAGGTCGCATTACGATTGATATTCGTTACCCCGTGACCTGGGATTATGAAGAACTCAGAACACGCCGTGATGTGACTCTTGCGGGCACCGGTTTCACGGTCGAAAACGAGAAGAACTCCCCACCGCTCTACAGACCCGTTGATGATCCCCTGGTCGTCGTGCTGATGGATGCTTATCGCAAAGTGACCGGCAGAGACGATCAGCCTTTGTGTATCGGCGGCGGTACGTACGCACGTTCGGTACCGAATACACTGGCCTTTGGCCCGACCTTCACAGAAGACGAAAATCTCGCTCACCAGAAGGGTGAGTACATCACCGAGGAAACACTGCTCACCGCAGCCGGCATCTACCGTGAGGCACTGCTGGCGCTGGCGGAAGTTTACGGGTCGTAACCGATCTTTTCTACGAATGTATGGTAGGCCTCCGGACCTGCGGCCAAAAGCGCCGTAGGTCTATCTAAAGGTGGCTCCTCACCGGACAGTGTTGTCACCTTCGCCCCTGCTTCACGCGCAATGAGCATACCGGCGGCGAAATCCCAAGGCTGCAGCCTGAACTCACAGAAACCGCCTTGGCGCCCGCTCGCGATGTAGCAGAGATCCAAGGCCGCCGCACCGAAGCGACGTAAATCAGTCACGAGCGGCTGGAGCTTTTGCATCAGCTGAATCGTCCGCTCCATAAGTTCAGAATAATAAGGTGACATACCGACACAGAACAAGGTCCGCTCCAGAGGCAAATCCGGGCAGTGAATCGGCTCGCCGTTCAGGAATGCCCCGCAGCCCCGTGTGGCCCAGTACATCTCATCCATGAAGGGATTGTAGACCACGCCCAGGACGACTTCCCCGTCTTTGGCCAAAGCAACACTGATAGCGGAAATCGGCAAGCCGTGAATAAAGTTCGACGTGCCGTCGATCGGATCGACTATGAAAGCGGGCGCGCTATCGAGAGCCACCAGCTCGTCCTGCTCCTCAGCAATGAATCGGTACTCCGGCCAGTGCTTATGAAACTCGGACTCTAAGTAGTCCTGAATCAGCTCGTCATACACCGTGACGAAGTTCTGATGGCCTTCCTTCTGCTGAATCTGACCTGACTTGATCAGTGAGACAGGGAGCTTACGGCCTGCCTCGCGGACGATCTCTCGGATAAGTTCTAATTCCTGCATATTCGCCTCCACATCACAGGTATTATAACCGACTGCCGCCCGGCAAAAATAGTTTCCCATAAGTTTAGTGAAACCTTTATAATGGTTTGGCTTGGGCCAAAGGTCCCGGTACAAGGAGGCATTATGGATTTTTCTAAGATTCTGAGACATATCCCGGATTACCCGGAAGAAGGTATTGAATTCATTGATATTACGCCTGTGCTGGCGGATAGTGAAGCGTTTGAGCAACTGATCAAGGCGATGGCTGAGAAAGTTTCGGACCTCGAGATCGACATGATCGTGGGTGTGGAATCCCGCGGGTTCATTCTCGGAACACCCCTGGCCTATGCTTTGGGCAAAGGTTTCGTTCCCGTCCGCAAGAAGGGCAAACTCCCTTACAAAACCGTCAGCGCGAGCTATGCGTTGGAGTACGGTTCGGACACATTGGAAATCCACACCGATGCCATCAAACCCGGCCAGAAGGTGCTCATTGTCGATGACCTCCTAGCCACCGGCGGCACGGCCGGAGCGAACTGTGAACTCGTCGAGAAACTCGGCGGCGAAGTCGTCAGTCTCCTCTTCTTCATTGAGCTGTCCAAGCTGAACGGCCGAGAACAGCTGAAAGACTATCGACTCGATACCATCCTGACCATCTAATACTTAAGGGGGCCGCTGAGCCCCCTTTTTTCATCCTTTGAAACTGTGAATCGGCGCCGGGATATGTCCCCCGCGACGGACGAAGCCCGCCGGACTTGCCTGGTTCACCGCCATCACGGGCGCGTCCCCCCACAAGCCGCCGTAATAGACCTTGTCCCCGACTTTGGCCCCCGGCACAGGAATAATCCGCACCGCCGTCGTCTTATTATTGTAGACACCGATCGCCGCTTCGTCGGCCAAAATCCCCGACAGCACCTCCGCCGTCGTATCACCGGGCACAGCCACCATATCAATCCCAACCGAACAAACCGAGGTCATGGCCTCCAGCTTCTCCAGTGTGAGACAACCGCTCTCAACTGCGGCAATCATGCCCTCGTCCTCACTGACCGGGATGAAGGCACCGGAGAGGCCGCCAACCTGCGAAGTAGCCATGGTTCCGCCTTTTTTGACCGCATCATTCAGCATGGCCAAAGCCGCCGTTGTCCCCCAGGCTCCCACCGTTTCGAGCCCCATAGCTTCGAGGATCCTGGCGACCGAGTCACCCACGACAGGCGTCGGTGCTAAGGACAGATCGATAATACCGAAAGGCACTCCGAGACGCTGGGCCGCTTCTCTGGCCACCAATTGACCGGCACGGGTAATCTTGAACGCCGTGCGCTTGATCATGTCCGCCAGTTCGGCGACATCCAGTGCGGCCATCGCCGGATTCTGAAGTGTAGCCAGAACCACACCCGGGCCGGACACGCCGATATTCAGCACAGCTTCCGCTTCCGTCGGCCCATGAAAAGCACCGGCCATAAAAGGATTATCTTCCGGCGCATTGGCAAAGATCACGAGCTTCGCACAGCCATAAGCATCCGTCGCTGCGGTTAGCCGAGCCGTCTCACGGATAATCTCCCCCAGATCCCGGATCGCAGTCATATTGATCCCTGAGCGGGTAGTCCCGACATTCACGGACGCACATACCCGTTCCGTTGTCGCCAGCGCTTGAGGAATCGACGCCAAGAGGCGCTTGTCACTATCCGTATAACCCTTTGAAACCAGGGCACTGAAGCCGCCGATAAAGTTGACCCCCACGGCATTCGCGGCGCGATCCAAGGTCTCGGCAAAGCAGGTATAGTCTTCGGCCCCACTCCCCGCTGCCACCAGCGAAATTGGGGTAACACTGATCCTCTTATTGATGATCGGAATCCCGAATTCACTCGAGATGTCCTCGGCGACCCGTACCAGATGTTCTGCCCGGCGGGTAATCTTGTCATAGATTCTGTCACAGGTTCTGCCAGCGTCCTCACTCGCACAATCGAGCAGACTTATCCCCATCGTGACAGTTCTGACATCCAGATGTTCTTCCGAGAACATCCTTTGTGTTTCTAAAATTTCAAAAGCTTCGAACACAGCCCACCCCTTTGCTAGATCCGGTGCATTGCCACGAACACATCTCTGTGCTGCAGAATAATCCTACAGGCAATCTCCTCACCCTTCGCCTCAAGCTCCTGACCCAAGGCCCGGAAGTCCACCGTGGCGTGTGTCGTATCCACCAACATGATCATGTTGAACACATCTTGCAAAATCGTCTGCGAAATATCCCTGATATTCACGTGATGCCTGGCCAGCACCTCCGCTACCTGAGCAATTATGCCGGGCTTATCCTGCCCCACAACCGTCACCACAGCCGTGTAGTCGGTATTCGTCTCGTATGTATATTCTCCCATTGTTCCCTCCCGTTTTGACATATAACGATTATACTGGAAGCACACGAACCCAGGGGGAGAGAATGTCTGAATTCACAAGTTTAACACCACTCGATCGGACCTATCTCAGGTCCGCCTTAGCAGCGCTTGATCCCATCCCGACCCTCACGGTCTTGGACGAAACAGTCTCCACGAATGACCTGGCCAAAACCCGGCCCCTCTCCGATCCATACGGGATCATTCTGGCCGACAAGCAATCCCAGGGCAAAGGCCGTCGGGGCAGAAGTTTTTATAGCCCTGAAGGCTCGGGCCTCTATCTGAGTATCTACTTTCGGCAATCACCGGGAAAGCCCTCGCTCCTCCCCTTCTATGTCGCTGTTGCGGCTGCCCGGACGCTCATATCTGAAGGCTTTCCGGTCGGCATTAAATGGATCAATGACTTGATTTACCAGGATAAGAAACTCGGCGGCATACTCTGCGAGAGCCGAATTAGTCCGGACAGTACACTCTGGATCGCCGGTATCGGCATCAATATACTAGCACCGAGCGGCGGCTTTCCCGATGACATCCAAAATCGCGCAATTGCTCTGAACGAGACCAGGTCCCACTTACGAGAAGACCTCGCTGTTGGCATAACGAAACGCCTCTTCGGGCTTCTGCCGAACGAGAATATTCTCCGGCACTATAAAGCGCTCTGTGTTTCCCTGGGTAAAGAAGTTATGGTCCACCCCTTAGAGGGTCCGCCCTACCCCGCTCTTGCGGAGGATCTAGCGGCAGATGGTTCGCTAAAAGTGAGACTCGACTCCGGAGAGATCAGGTATCTAGATAATGATGAAATCAGTATCCGCCCCTTGTAAAAAGCCGCCCCTTGTGAGGACGGCTTCGGCCAAAACTCAGGAGATGATCTTGCGACGCAAGAGCTTTTGCTCCGCTTCTCGCTCCTGTTCCTGACGACTCCTGGCTTTGGGCACAAATTCATAGACTCTGTTCAGCCCGTGGAATACACGGCTGACTCTGCCCATGACTTCTTTACGGGTGATCATGCCCGTAAAGCGATTGTTCTTATCGACCGTACAGAGGAAATTCGAATCCTGTAGCTCACGGATGATGTCTTCGAGCTTGGCATCTTCAGCGATAACTGAAGACTTCATGGGCTCCATAACATCTCTGACCTTAAGGCCGCCCAGCTGTTCCAGATCATAGCCCGTCATCGTGACTGTGGCACGCACAATTGCTGACATAGTCAGTCGCCCTACGACGTGATCCTCCTCATCGAGGACAGGTAAGGTCACATAACTATTACTTAAAATCAGCATGGCGTGGTAGAGTTGGTGATCGGTTCTGAGTACAGCGACGTCTTGTGCAGGGATAATCATTTCTTCTCGATCTTGAAAGAACATGTCTTCTAAGACTTCTGGTATCATTGTGCAGTTCTCCTAACAAAAGCGTTTCTGTCCGCTATCTGTATATATTATAACAACAATTAGAAGACATTGCAGTGAAACCTTTTGACCTTATATGACATTTAGGTTAACGAAATACATAAATGTTCAGATTCTTGTCATAAACCTCAATTACTCATGCCGATCCGGAGCTGATGGCGACCGGCCAAAGCACCCAAAACGAAGATAATGATATGGACCAGAATGATGCCGCCCAGCGTGCTGATATACCAGATCGAATTACCGAAAGTCCCGGCTGCGCCACCGGCAATGAGCAGGAAAATCCCCGGAGCGAGGAGCAACATCAGCAGAAATGTGTTGATCACCTGATTGATCGTCTCTTTCATCGACCCCATAATACGGAACGTAATTAACTGAGCGCTCAGTATAGGCAGATAGAAGCTGAGCGCCGCTATAAAGCCCACGATGATAATCAAGGGATTGATGGGAGCGAAAATCAGATTGATCACTAAACTGGGGATCAAATCCACACCCAGCATCACGACAGGTGTAAAGGACGACCAGAGCACCTTCTTCAGACTGTTGCCCGGCATGTAATAAAAGAGCGACTGCTTGAGATCGGTCAATAGCGGACTGTCGAAACCGAAGAAGAACAGGCTGAAGCCCACAATACCTACAAAGCCAAAGAACAAAGCCACCGGACTGATATCCGCCGGTGCACTGGCGCTACCGATCGCTTGTAAAGACCCGAATATAAAGTAAAGCACCATGGGGAAGCTGATGAAAAATGGACGCATCCGGCGATATTCTTTTATATGCATGAAGAAGATGGCGCTCTCTCCCCAACCGCCGGCCAAACCTCTCTTGCGCACCTTGTATTTGCGTTCGATATAGACGCCTGTCCCCCGAGACTTCGCCCTGGCTTCCCGCTCTGTGCGTTTGATCGTGGCATTAATCTGATCTTCATAGAAATCCGGTTCTATCCCGTAGCTATAAATTACCCCGAGTAACGAGACCAAAAGCAGCAAGCCCAGTGCGACGAAGAAATGCAGGCCGATACCTTCTAAGACAGAGCGCAGCATGATAACAAACCAGCCCAAGACCGGCACGGCATAGAGTAGCAACTGATTCTCCAGCAGTGCAAGTAAGGATCTCAGATGGCCATTCAGCACAAGAAAGTACACACCTACACTGATCAAAATGCCTAAGAGGAGAACAATGATGGTATAGCGGATCACCGGCCGAATCTTCGGATGTAAAGAGCTGAAGAGATAAACGGTCTGCTGAATCATCTGGGCGATCAGCACCCCGAAAACCACGACAAGCAACAAGCCCAGAAATTGCCCTCGACTGATTCCTGTCCGGCTGATATTCGGGTATTGGAAGACCATGAAGACCATGCCGAACAAGGCCGCTGACATCATGTTAAGCATGCCGTAGAGTAGGACATTCTGGGGTCTGAAGGGGCTCGAAAAAAGAAAGTGCACATCTGCCATCGAATAGTATAAGGAGCCGGACTTTGCCCCGCCGAAAATCGCACCTAACATAATGAGCAGTGAGATCGCCCACAGAATCGGCATCAGAATCGCACGGAATAACTGGTCATCCATGACCGCGCCTTCCAACTCTCGAACGGGGAAAGGAATGAGGAACATACCGATTGCAGAACTTGCGACCACAAGAATCAGGACCAGGCGCGCCGGCTTATCCACGGACTGCTTGATCCAGTTGATCAAGCGTCTTTTGTAGAGATAAAGAATGGCACTCATGACTGTTCCTCACCGCTCTCGATGACAATGTCCTCCGTTTTCAGATCATAAGGTTCAGTCACGCGGAAGAAGAGTTCTTCCAGTGTCTCATTGTTCTCAGCCAGCTGAGCATACTCAGCCATCGCTACAATTTGGCCATTCATCATAATGACCACCTGGTCCCATAATTCATCCACGGTATCCAGAATGTGGGTGGAAATCAGCAAGGAGACCCCTTCGGCCTTGAGTTGTGCGAAGGTGCGCTTCAACTGCTTGATCGCATGCGGGTCCAGACCGACCATGGGTTCATCAAAAAGGATGAACTTTGGCCTGGGCAACATTGCCGTCAGAATACTGACCTTCTGCTGCATGCCTTTCGAGAGTTCGGAACCAAGTTTATCGCGTTTATCGGCCAGTTCGAAGCGCTCCAGGAGTTCCTCGGCAAACGGCTCCCAGTTCTCGAGTTTATAGACTCGGGCGACAAACTCCAGATGTTCTTCGACAGTCAGGAGCGGATAGAGATTCGGGATTTCAGGGACATAGCCGATCAGGCCTCGCCCCTCCTGGGATTTATTCAGGACGCCATCGATCTTGATCTCCCCCTGATAGCGCAGCAAGCCCATAATACATTTGATAATGGTCGACTTACCGGCGCCATTGGGCCCTACGAGTAAGGCAATACTTTCATCATTAACCGCAAAAGTTACATCCTGATTGGCTACAACTTTCCCGTAGGATTTCGTCACATGTTCGATACTTAACATAAGTTCCCCTTCAATCTGTTTCTCTCATTCTAAACGATATGCAGACGCTGCTCGAGCGATTTTCTGGTATAGACATAAAAGATCAAGCTCAGAATGCTGAATATGATCACCAACAGGACAAGCATCACCCGAAACAGATCGGCCAAAACACCTGTGGTCGGCAGGATGCCTTGAATAAGCTGCTGCTCGATCTCGTTTGTAAGTCTAACCCAATTCTCGTTGTAATTCAGATAAAGTGAAATGAGTCCCACATAGGCGAAACCTGCTACGAGGCTGATGATCAGGCCTAGGAGAACGCCTCCGCCCAAGCCGGCCAAAATCCGGTTCCCGCTCTGCCTCTTCCTATGAACGAACGTCACAATCGTATAAAAGAACAGAATCGAGAACAGCGTTGTCAGCAAAGCAACCAGGACTAAAAGGATGACATTAGGCAGGTTGCCCCAGAAAAACTGAATCATCTGATCAATCAAGCCGAATAATCGCTCAGAGTCAAAGCCGGGAATCTCGCTCGTCTCAAGCTCCCAGGTCCGGCGCATCCGCTCCAGCAAACCATGTGAACTTAACATATGTAAAACGATATAGACGAAATGGAGCAACAAACCTAACACGATATGCGTATTAAGTAGCGTCCGTGCCTTCAACGGCAACTGATGAATTAGCAATGCTTCCCGCCCGAAGAGCGACCGATAGAACAAGAACGCCGGGAAAAGCATAGCGAAATATCCCATCCCGCTGAAGAAGAGTTGCGCCAGTGTACTGACCGCCACACTCGGTAGGAGTGTGGCTAATATGGTCACCACGACTCCGCCGCCATATATGATCAGCAGCAGGTTGCTGTGGGCACGTAGCAGATAAGCTAGGTATTTAGTCGACACGGAACACCTCCTGAAAGTAGGTATGGATGGATTTGCCGGTTTCAGTTCGGAGCGTCTCAGTCTCCTGATCCAGTTTGACCTGCCCCTCACTCAGGAAGATTACCCGATCGAGATAGGGTTCAGCCTCCGCCAGCAGATGCGTGGACATCAAGACCAAAGCATCTTCCGGAATATCCATAATGATGCTGCGGAACACCTTATCCCTGAGCGCGGGATCGACCGCGCCCAAGGGTTCATCCAGAAGATAGACTTTGGCCTGCCGGGCAATCGTTAACAGGATGGCGATGCGTTCCTGTTCACCCTTGGAGAGTTGACTCAGGACCTGATTATCGGCCAATCCCATCCGTTGGAAGTTAGCTCGCGCCTTATCCGCCGCGAAATTCGGGAAGAATGCCTGATAGAAATCTAGCATATCTCGTAGCCGCATCCAGGGG
>CAZJTS010000016.1:0-20364 GCA_964548975.1 uncultured Fastidiosipila sp. | reverse complement strand
TATTTCATGGTCTGGAATGTGATCAAGCAGGTCAAAGCCATGGGCTTAGACGTGCTTGATATGGGCTTCACCGATTCGGATTCATCCGGGACGGGACTCAGCAAGTTCAAGCTGGGTTTCGGCAGCCGGACCATCGGTTATTCCGGGGATATGACCTACAAAGTCAGTAAGTCGCTGGGAGGAATCTTCGAGAAACTCCTGGCCGCACGTCAGAAAAAGGGCAAAACTCAGCATTAAAGCCGGTATGCTGTATTCTCAAAGCCCCCTGAGAATGGTACTATTTTAGAAAGCTGAGTAGAGGAGGGTGGATCTATCAATAATAAGGAATTTGTCTATCCCGGTTCTTTTGATCCCTTGACGAAAGGGCATCTGGATATAGCGACCCGCGCTTCCAAACTTTGCTCGAAACTGCATGTCGTCATACTGGTGAACCACTCTAAACAGCCCGCTTTTTCCATCGAAGAACGCGTGCAGATGGCCAGACTATGTTTCGCGCAGTACGATAATATACAGGTAAGTGCTTTCGATGGCTTACTGGTGGAATTCCTGCGCGAGCAGAACGCCCGCGTTGTGGTCCGTGGACTTAGGTCGGAATCGGACTTCCGTTTCGAGACGGAGATGGCGGCGACCAATACGCTGATGTATCCGGAGTACGAGACCGTGCTTTTGGCCAGTAAGACAGAATATTCATACACGAGTTCCAGCATGGTTCGGGAGATCGCCTCCTATGGCGGTGACATCTCGCGAATGGTGCCGGCAGAAATATTGGCGATGGTCAATGAACGCTATGGCATTAAGACGCCCGGCGAGAAAAATGTACAGGAGTAATTATGGCTGAGATGAATGATCGTTTAGATACCCGGAATCCTGATGCGTCCCAGAGAGAGGATCTGAAAGATTCCTACGAACTGCTGGATCGCATGGAGCACAATGTGCTGCAGGCCAGATCGATGCCGTTCTCGGCGAACTGTATCATTGACCGGGAGGAATTCCTCGTCCTGATCGGGATGTTGCGTGACGGACTGCCGGTGGAGCTGAAGCAGGCCAAATGGCTGCTTGATCAGAGCCGCGAACTGCTCGAGACCGCCAGACAGCAGTCGACCGAGATCGTCGATGATGCCCAGAATCAGGTCGCAGAGATGATCGATGAACATGAGATCACGCAGCAGGCCCGGCGCTTCGCGCAGGAGACAGTCGCGGAAGCCAATGAAGAAGCCAGCCAGATCCGGGAAGCCGCCATCCAGTACACTGAGAATCGACTGGCTCAGGTCGAAGACCACCTGACGGAAGTCCTCGTGACAGTGCGCAAGCACAAGAAAGATCTGCAGGGCTAAATCATGTTTAAGAATCTATTTAACGATGACGATAATTCTGAACAGCAGAATACGGAGCAAGAGCCGGTCAGGCCGACAGATGAAGCCGTGACCCCTTCTTTTGTCATGAATGATGCGGAAGCAACACCGCCCAGCTTCGCGAGCTATGAGGCCAGAAATGCCGAGGCGCAGCGCCCTGTGCGATCTGCGCCGGCCGCTGAAACTTCCCGCCCCCGCGTGAGCGACACGAATACCCCTAAGCCCCCCCGAAAAGAAAAGAAACGCCGTTTAGGTGAGGGGATCAGCCGCGCTTGGGCGGTAGCAGGAACGGTTATTGCCGTTACGGTGCTCGTCTTTGCGGTTATCGGCGTTATCGAGACTATCGGCAATATTCGCAGTTGGCGGAGCACCATGGATACCCCGCACAAAGCCGGAGCCACCCTGGTGAAGGTGCTGGACCAGAATGATTTCGAGAGTTATCAGAAGTTGCTGGCGGCTGATGCGGTCACCGCGAATGATCGGGCGGTGTTCGATTCACTTCAGGAGAGCCTGGATAATGTCGACGAGACGATCGTTTCGAATTTTATTCTCATTCGTCTGGAGAACGGCAAGCAGTATCTGTGCTCGATTTTCTTCGACGAAGACCGCGATGAATATGTCGTGCGCTCCATGAAAGAAGTGCCTATGTCAATGCACACAATTTTTGTATCCTGAATCGAGGACCCATGGCCAAAGTTGAAACTGTCTGCGTATTGTTCGGTGGTGTATCCACCGAACATTTAATTTCCTGTATTTCTGCCGCCAATATCATCGAAGGCCTTAGAGCCGGCGGCCTGGAGGTCATCCCGGTCGGCATCACGACCGAAGGTGAATGGCTTTCATACACCGGTCCGCTCGATGTCCTGAGATCCGGCGCTGAGTGGACGTCCTACACGAGTTATAAGGGTGAACCGACCGCTCGAGATCTCGCCTCACCACAAGACTTCTTGATCTGGCATTGCGGCAAGGTAAAACCCGATGTGGTTTTCCCGGCCATGCATGGGATCAATTGCGAGGACGGCGTGCTCCAGGGTTTTCTTGAGATGTGCCGAATCCCTTATGTGGGGTCAGGGGTGCTGGCCTCCGCAGCGGGGATGGATAAGAGCTTTGCGAAAATGATCTTCGACTCCGTAGGGATCCCTCAAGTGCCGCACCAGGTGCGAAGAAGGCGGGAGATTGCCCAGGACGCAGCGAAAGTTGCTGAAGACATTCTGACCGAACTGAGCCTGCCCTTATTCCTGAAGCCGGCCAACGGCGGCTCATCTGTCGGGACGAAGCAGGCCGCTACGGTGGAAGAACTTGCCGAAGCGCTGAAAGAAGTGTCCGAATACGACGAAAAGGTGCTGGTTGAAACGTTCGTCAATGCCAGGGAAATCGAAGTCGCCGTGATGGGCAATGACCGGGCGGAGGCAGCTGTACCCGGTGAGATCGTCAAAGCGGGTGACGTGGTCTATTATGACTATGAAACTAAGTACTTTAAGCAAGGGGCGAACGTTGCTTTGCCTGCGGACATACCGGCGGATTTGGCCGAAGAAATCATGTCACTGGCGCTCACAGCCTATAAAGCACTCGGTTGTGCCGGCTTAGCCAGAGTGGATTTTTTCCTGGACAAGGACTCGGGGGACCTGTACCTGAATGAAGTGAACACGATGCCGGGCTTCACGGCCATCAGCCTCTACCCCATGGCTTGGGAGACGTCCGGCCTCGATCGGCAACAGCTGCTGAGGATTCTCTGCGAACTAGCCGTAGAGCAGCAGGAGCTGATGCTCCGCAGAACATTTGCCTGAGCTCAGGAGGAGAAAATGCCACACAAAGATATATTGATCACCATCTGGAATCGGCAGCAGGATGCGAAAGGGGAGACCCAGTCGGTCAAAGTGACGACTGAGGGCCGACTCTATCAGCGTGAAGCGGATACCGTCCTGATGTATAAGGAAGCCGAGCAGTCCGGCATGGATGACACCACAACCACCGTCTCGATCCCGCATGACCTCTCCGAAGTTGTGCTGACCCGGATCGGTGACAACCGCATGAAGATGCAGTTCAAGGAAGGCAATCACTATATGACTCATATGGCGACACCCTTCGGCTATATTGACCTGGGTTTCTATACTCAGCACATGGAACTCGATATCGGTGAGCACAGAGGCGAGATCAAGATCAATTATGCACTCGACTTCAATCACAAGAGCCCGATCAGCAATCACATCAATATCAAGTATCAGAACCTGAACAGAGACGTGGCCAAAGCATAAATATTCTGTCAAAAATCATCGGAAGCCTACGAACGGCAGATATAATTAAGTCAAAAGCAAAGGAGTCAACACTATGAAAAAAGTTGCTGTATTACTGGAAAATCTCTTTGACGAACACGAACTGCTCTACCCCTACCATCGTTTGCGTGAAGACTATGAAGTCGTTCTTATCGGCACCGAAGCCGAGAAAGAATATAAGAGTAAAGAGGGCTTCAAGATCAAGTCCGATATTGCTTCGAAGGAGGCATCCGTCGATGACTATGCGGGGCTCTTTATTCCGGGCGGTTTTTCACCGGACTATATGAGACGCTCCGAGGCCACGGTCAAGCTGGTCACAGCCTTCTACGAGGCGGATAAGCCGATCGCCGCGATCTGCCATGCCGGCTGGATGCTCGCTTCCGCCATCGACCTGAAAGGTAAGAAGGTCACATCCTATAAATCGATTAAGGATGATATGACCAACGCAGGCGCCGAATGGGTGGATGAAGTCGTTGTGGACGGACCGCTGGTCACCGGCAGAAACCCGGATGATCTGCCGGAAGTCATGAAAGCGTTCCTGAAGAAACTGAACTAAGTCGCTTCTTTAGTTAAACCCGAATGCCGAGTCCCGGACACTGTTCAGGACTCGGTTTCTTTCTCTAAACGTTTCTGGAGTTCGAGGTATTCTCTCGTCTGTCCGAGGAGTATGTAGCCTAGAATCGGCCCCTGACGGTCCTCCGTCTGATAGATCACCCGCCGATAGGTGAAGGTTGTTTCATTACTGTCCCGTTCTTCGAAGGGCTGAGGTTCATCCGGGTAAGAGCCTGCGGCCACGAGTGACGTATCCATCGTGTTCAGGATGTAAGGCGGCATGCTGAGTTTATAGGACGCTTCACCTAGCGCGGCATTGGTGCCGGCGGTCAGGCCTTCACTCCGGGCAACCGACCAGAGGCCGAACCACAGGCCGTTCTGGGTGGCGATGTCGCCGGCCGCATAGACATCAGGCAGATTGGTCTCCATATTTTCATTGATGATGATCTGTCGATCGATGGCGATACCGGAGTTTGCCAGCCATTCTACATTCGCGGAGACCCCGGTCGATATGACGATGAGGTCTGCGGTGAGCTTGGTACCATCCTGGAGCTCGAGCACTTTTCTGCCGTCCGGCAAATCGTCGATCGAGCGTGTGCGGGCGTCTACGCGGACGTTGATGCCGAGGGACTCGATTTTGGCCAAATATAACTGAGATGCTTCGCTATCCGTCTGGCGGGTCAGGAGGCGCGGCAGGCTCTCGATGACGGTGACGGCAGCCCCGCCTTGCCTGAGCTTATAGGCGGTCTCAAGGCCTAAGAGCCCGCCACCGATGACGATGGCTTCCGTACCCGGATCCATCTCCTGATGAATCACAGCGCTGTCTTCCATGGTCCAGAGTGTGTAGACACTTTTGCCGTCCGCACCGGGGATCGGGGGGACGAAACTGCGTGAGCCGGAGGCGATAATGAGCTTGTCATACGAGATGACCTGCCCATCGGCGAAAGTCACCTGCTTAGCGTGAGGATCCAGGGCAGCCGCCTCATGGTCCATACGGAGATCCAGATTGCGCTCCTCGTACCACTCATAGGTGTGGAGACTCAGGTGTTTGTCGGGATCGTTCAGGAGTTCGGGTAAACGTAAACGGTAATAGGGGAGCTCATGCTCCTTCGTGCATACGGTGATCGAGATGTCCGGATCCTGTTTACGTGCGGCTTCCGCAGCAGCAACCGCGGCGATGCCGGAGCCGATAATAAGTATGTTGGTATTTTCCATAAATCCACTTCACTTTCTGAAGAATGTAATCGTTCGAAACTGTACGATAGGAATTATAACGAAAGTTCCCGTCCGGTCGGGAACATAGACTACGAGACAGGAAGATTTCCTCATGTCCTGTCGCCTTGACAGAAATCGGCTTCGCTCAGATAATGGTTCGACACACGTGCCACGGAGGTAAGTATGAAAATTGATATAAGCAGGCTCTCGCGGCAGGCGGGTGATGTCCTTAAATTAGATATAGAGAAGAATTCCGGAATCGATCTGGCGGACTATGGGTCCTACCATTTTCCGGAGGCCCTGGGTTTCCGGGGCCAGCTCTCAGCAGAGACCGACGGGATCATCCGTTTACAAGGGGAGATCACTGTCCGCTATGAAGCGGTCTGTGATCGCTGCGTGAGAGAGGTGTCGGAGATCCTGGAGGTAGCGGTGGATGAAGAGATCTACCCTCCGGGCTACAAGCCGGACTACCATGGCCTCTACCCGGAAGACGAGGTCACGGAGACGGAAGGCGATGCGCAGGATCCCGAAGAACTCTATTTCCATGACAAACGGGATCTCGATCTGGGTGAAATTCTCAAGGATCTTACACTTTTGGCCCTGCCGATCGGGGTCTACTGTGAGGCGAACTGTCCCGGGCTCTGTCCCTATTGCGGACGGCGCAAGGATGACAGCGATTGTCACTGCATTGAACCGGTTAGTCAGAATTCTGCATTTGACAAACTGAAAGAATTGTTGTAAAAGTATATGGCTTGTTTTTTGTGAAGTATTGGAGGAAGAGAAATGGCAGTACCTAAAAGAAAGTGGTCAAAGGCAAGGACCCGCAGACATCATTCCAACTGGAAGCTTGCCCCTTTGAATTTAGTTGAGTGCCCGCAGTGTCACGAGCTGAAAATGCAGCATAAAGTCTGCAAGCTCTGTGGACATTACAAGGGTGTTGAGGTTGTCCAGAAGGAAGCTTAAGGCTTCCGGATAACTTTACCTATGCGCAATGGATGGCAGCGTCGGGCAGAGGTTCGACGCTGTTTTCGTGTGTTTAACCGTCTTCTGTGCACGTCGCTCCCGACATTTTCTTGCTATGATAGGGTCTGAAATTGATTGGGAGGTAAGTCATGAAAATTGTTATTTTGGATGGATATACTGCGAACCCCGGCGATCTCGACTGGGACGGTCTCGAAGCCATGGGTGATCTGGAAGTCTACGAGCGCACCGCCGAGCATGAGATCGTTGAGCGGATCGGCGACGCGGAAGCTGTTCTGACGAATAAGACCCCGCTGACCGCAGAGACGCTGGAGCAGTTGCCCCAGCTCAAATATATCGGTGTACTGGCTACCGGCTACAATGTGGTGGATACCGAGGCGGCGCAGGATCAGGGGATTACGGTGACGAATATCCCGAGTTACTCTACCGAAGCCGTGGCTCAGCTGACGATCGCCTTACTTCTGGAGATTTGTCATCGTGTGGGGCACCACTCGGACCAGGTGCTGTCCGGCCGCTGGGAAAACAGCAAGGATTTCGCTTTCTGGGATTTCCCCTTGATCGAACTGGCCGGGAAGACCTTCGGTGTCATCGGCTACGGCAGTACAGGTCAGGCGACCGCTCGTGTGGACAAAGCCCTGGGCATGAAGGTGCTTGCCTACAGTCGCAGTTTACCTCTCGGGGAGAGTGATGAGACGGCGGAGTTCGCTTCGCTCGATCAGATCTACGAGGAAGCGGATGTCATTAGTTTACATACGCCCTTGTCGCAGGCGACCGAAGGCATGATCAATGAACACAGCATCAGCCGCATGAAGGATGGTGTCATCTTGTTGAACACTTCACGCGGTCCCGTGATCGACGAACAGCACCTGGCGGACGCTTTGAATTCCGGCAAAGTCCGGGCAGCGGCGGTGGACGTTGTGTCGAAAGAACCGATCGAGGGCGATAACCCGCTGCTCAAGGCAAAGAATATTATCATAACCCCGCATATTGCGTGGGCACCGCTTGAGGCCAGAACGCGCCTGATCAACATAGCAACCGAGAATCTGAAAGCGTTCCGTGGCGGGAAGCCCGTCAATACTGTGAATTAAAGGAAACACCCGACTTTGGCCATGAACCCTTATGAACTAGAGCGCTTGCCGCTGCAAGACAGGAACCGCCACGAGGCGGATCCTGTGCGTTCCGCCCGACAGATCGTCTCTGTTGTGGCGGGCAGTATTGCTGCGGAGCTCGGGCTCAAACCCGGCGATGAGCTCCTGGAGGTCAACGGACGGCGGATCAAGGATGTCTTCGACTACCGTCTGGCTGTGCTGGATTCGGAGCTTCTGATGCTCTTTCGCCTGGCTTCGGGGGAACTGGTCGAATTCGAGATTTCGAAGGACGAGGATGAAGATCCGGGCCTTGAGTTCGCTGAGGCGATGATGGACGATCCGACCCGGTGCCACAATAAATGTCTGTTTTGCTTTATTGATCAGCTGCCGCCCGGCATGCGGGAGACGCTCTATTTCAAGGATGACGATATGCGCCTGTCCTTCCTGAGCGGCAATTATATTACACTGACGAATATCAAGGACGAGGAGCTGGATCGCCTCATCGCCTATCGCTTATCTCCGATGAATGTATCGGTCCATACGACGGATCCGGAGCTCCGCCGGCAGATGCTCTGTAATCGCTTTGCTGCCGGTATTATGGAAAAGCTTCGGCGGATCGCGGACGCCGGGATAGAGATCAATTGTCAGATTGTGTTAGTCCCCGGAGTGAACGACGCTGAGCACTTGGACCGCACCCTGGCGGACCTGGCGTCCCTGGGCGATGCCCTGTCTTCGGTTGCGATTGTACCCGTGGGCATTACCCGCTATCGAGACGAGCTGAAGCTGCCCCTGATCCGGCCGGTCGATGCCGCTGCCGCAGAGGATCTGCTATCAAGAGCGGATCACTGGCAAACAAGGTTTATGGGCAGCTTGGGTCGACGGGTCGTATTTCCCGCGGATGAGTTCTATCTGTTGGCCAGGCGGGAGATACCGCCGGCTGCAGCCTATGAGGGCTTCCCCCAGCTGGAGAATGGGATCGGCCTCCTGTCCCTGTTTCGCGAGGAGGTCACAGAGCTCATCGCAGAAACGGATCCGCAGAAGCGTTCCGACGCCCTGACCGTCCATGCGCCGGTCGGGACAGCGGCCCGAGATTTTCTCCGGCCCTATGCGCAAGAGCTGGCCGCCCGTTACGGTGTAGCGCTCGAGATGCATGCAATCCGGAATGAATTTTTCGGCGAAAGTATTACTGTCACAGGCCTGCTGACCGGTCAGGATATCCTGGCGCAGCTCAAGCCTGTTGTAAAACCTGAAGAGAAGAACCTGGTCCTGATTCCGGATGTGTGCCTGCGTAGCGGGACCGAAGTCTTCCTGGACGATATGACGGTCCGGGCTTTAGCCAAAGCCCTGGCTGTGCCTGTCAAAGTCGTGACTGCGGATGCCCGGGGGCTGGCCTCAGGCTTAAGAGAAGAGGAGAACCTATGAGAAGAGGGATCGTTGCCATAGTCGGCCGCCCGAATGTCGGGAAATCGAGTTTCTTTAATTATTTGGCCGGGGAGCGGATCTCGATTGTCGACGATACGCCCGGTGTGACCCGCGACCGCATCTACACACAAGTTGAGTGGCTCGATCGGGAGTTTACCCTGATCGATACGGGCGGCCTGGAGCCGGAGTCGGAAGACGTCATCCTGAAACAGATGCGCATTCAGGCGGAGATCGCTATCGAAACGGCGGATGTAATTCTGCTGATGGTTGATGCAAAAGAAGGTATCCATCCGGCAGACGCGGATATCGCCACGATCCTGCGTAAATCCGGTAAGCCGGTGCTGGTCGCCGTGAATAAATGCGATGTGCCCGGTGATCCGCCGCTGACTTTCTATGATTTTTATCAGCTCGGTTTCGAGACTATGCACGCGGTATCGTCGGCGCACGGCCTGGGGATCGGGGATCTGCTGGATGATATTCTGAACTTCCTGCCGAGTCCTGAAGAAACCGAAGAAGATGACGGCACCATCCGCGTGGCGATTATCGGGAAGCCCAATGTCGGTAAATCGTCTCTGGTGAACCGGATGGTCGGGCATGAGCGCGCGATCGTCTCAGACATTCCGGGTACGACCCGCGATGCGACCGATACGCCGATTGAGAATAAGCACGGTAACTTCATCCTCGTCGATACCGCCGGCATGCGCCGCAAAAGCCGTATCGACGACCAGCTGGAGCGCTACAGTATTATGCGAGCGACCGCAGCGATTGAGAAGGCGAATGTCTGTGTCCTCCTGATCGACGGCTCGGAAGGGCCTTCCGAACAGGATACGAAGATTGCGGGGCTGGCCCACAATGCGGGCAAAGGCATCATCATATGTGTGAATAAGTGGGATCTGCCGGCGGAGGATAGAGCAGAAACCGCCGAAGAGCTGAAGCGCCAGATCCAGGAAACTTTCGCTTTTATGCCCTATGCGCAGATCCTCTTTATCTCTGCTCTCACAGGGCTGAAAGTCGAGCAGCTTTTCGCCACGATCACCGAAGTCTTCGCCAATTGCCGGAAGCGCATCCCGACCGGCCGTCTGAATGACCTGATCGGTGAGGCGCAGCAGATGCTACAGGCGCCGGGCTATAAGGGGCGCAGGCTGAAGATCTCTTATGCCACGCAGGTGGCGGTGGAACCGCCGACCTTCGTTCTCTTCGTGAACAGCATCGATCTTCTGCATTTCAGCTATGAACGTTATCTGGAAAACCAGGTGCGGCGAGCCTTCGGCTTCGGCGGCACCTCCATCCGCTTTATACTTCGTGAAAAAGGAAAGAAGGAAATAAATACATGAGTAACGGCAATCAGGCCATTCGCAATATCGCTATCATCGCACACGTCGACCACGGTAAGACTACCCTGGTCGATGCCATGTTACGCTCAGGGGGCACCTTCCGGCAGAACGAACAGGTGGAGAGCCGGGTCATGGACTCCAATGATCTGGAGCGGGAGCGCGGGATCACGATTTTGGCCAAAAACACGGCCATCCAATATAACGACGCCCGAATCAACATCGTCGACACGCCGGGGCATGCCGACTTCGGAGGTGAAGTTGAACGCGTCCTCAAAATGGTGGACGGCGTCATGCTGGTCGTGGACGCCTTCGACGGCCCGATGCCTCAGACGCGCTTCGTGCTGCACAAAGCCATGGACCTGGGACTCAAAGTCTGTGTCGTCATCAACAAAGTCGACCGCTCAGACGCACGTCCGGAGGAAGTAGTTGATCTGGTTCTGGACCTTTTCATCGAGCTCGATGCCAGTGAAGATCAGCTGGACTTCCCCGTAGTCTTCGCTTCGGCCAGAGAAGGTTATGCTGTCTTGAACGTAGAAGATATTCCGGCAGACGGGAAGGGCTCCATGCTCCCCCTACTTGATATGATCATGCGTGAGGTCCCGGCTCACGAGGGCGACCCGACCGGCGACCTCCAGATGCTGGTCTCGAACATCGACTACGACCCTTATGTCGGTCGCGTGGCGATCGGGCGGATCGAGCGCGGCGCAATGGTGGTCAATCAGCCGGTGGCGATCGCGACCAAAGGCGAGGAAGGCTTCTCCCGCGGCAAAGTGGTGAAGCTGATGCGTTTCGAAGGGCTCCAGCGTGTGGCCGTAGAGCGTGCCGAAGCCGGAGAGATCGTCTGCGTCGCCGGTATCAGTGATGTGGAGATCGGTCAGACCTTGTGTCGGATCGATAAGCCCGAGCCGCTGGATTTCGTTCAGATCGACGAGCCGACCATTGCCATGACCTTTTCCG
Organism: uncultured Fastidiosipila sp.; assembly: GCA_964548975.1. Taxonomy (GTDB): domain Bacteria; phylum Bacillota; class Clostridia; order Saccharofermentanales; family Fastidiosipilaceae; genus JAAYZH01. The sequence goes on along the minus strand of CAZJTS010000016.1, from coordinate 9,190 downwards.
TCAATGACTCGCCATTGGCCGGTCAGGACGGCAAGTATCTGACTTCCAGACATTTGCGCGACCGTCTGTTCCGGGAGATGGAGAAGAACGTCAGCATGCTGCTCGACGAAACCGATACGACAGAGGCCTTCATCGTGAAGGGCAGAGGCGAGCTCTCACTGTCCATTCTTATCGAAACCATGCGCCGCGAAGGCTATGAGCTGCAGGTCTCAAAGCCTCAGGTCATTGTCAAGGAGATTGACGGCCAAAGAATGGAGCCGGTCGAAGAACTGTATATCGATGTGCCCGAAGAGTATGTGGGTACAGTCATTGAGAAACTCGGTTCACGTAAGGCGGAGATGTCCGCCATGCAACCGCCGCAGCGCGGCTATACGCGTATGGTATTCTCTATTCCTTCGCGCGGACTGATCGGTTATCGGAGTGAGTTTTTGACCGATACTAAGGGAAATGGTATAATGAACTCCGTTATTAAGGACTTTGAACCTTGGAAGGGCGAGATTGAGACGCGAAATTCAGGTGTCCTGGTCGCAACCGAAGCGGGTGAAGCTGTTACCTATGGCCTACATTCCGCTCAGGAACGAGGCGAACTGTTTATCGGTCCGGGTACTAGAGTATACGAAGGCATGATCGTTGGTCGATCGCAGAAGTCCGAAGAGGTCTCCGTCAATGTCTGTAAGAAGAAGCACGTCACCAACATGCGTGCCTCCGGCGCTGATGAAGCTCTCAGACTCGTGACACCGACTGTTTTTAGCCTGGAGCAGTGTCTGGAATTCGTGGCCGACGACGAACTGATCGAAGTCACTCCCCATACCATTCGTTTAAGAAAGAAAATATTGAATACTGACCAACGTCAGAAACAGCGTTCAAGACGCAAATTAGCTCAGGAGTAAGAGGCTCCCGAGCAAGAGGTAGAAATGTTATCAATTAAGCTAAGACGTGTAGTATTAGTTTTTGCAATCGTTGTGGTGGTTGTACTCGCCTTGTTTATCGGCTTCCGGCTCGGTTTCAGCTTCATCGCACAGCAGAATGCGAGAATCGAAGCGGTCCAGGCGATGGAGCAGGCGGCGATCAGGGGAGATACCGTTCCCGATCCCAATGTCACACCGACTCCGGCAATGACCGACAGCAACGGCGAAGCGATCAAAGCGCCCCGTCACATCCGTCAGGACACACCGGGTGCCGTCGAAATCTACATCGAACGCGGCATGGATCCCGGCGACATCGCGGATCTTTTGCTGAGCAAAGAGGTCATCGATCAGACCCTGCCTTTCGTAGTCGTCGCGGAGCTCAACGGCTTCGGCGGACGTTATCAGCTTGGTACACACTTCGTCCTCAAGGGCATGGACTACAACGAAATAATGTATAACCTCGCCCTGCCGGCCGAGACCACCTGGGTCACTTTCCCCGAAGGTTACACCTATATCGACATCAAGCGTCGTCTGAAGGAACAGAACATCAACTTCGACGAAGCCGAGATGGATCGTCTGGTGAATACGCCTTCGCTCTTTACAGACTTCTCCTTCATTACAGATATTCCGACCGACAGCTCCGACCGGATTTTTACCCTGGAAGGTTATCTCTTCCCGGATACTTATCAGTTCGACCTGAATGTTTCGGAAGAAGATATCATCCGGACCATTCTGCGCAACACGGAGAACCGTCTGTCCGCAGAGATCCGTGACCGCGCCTCGGCGATCGGTATGTCAATCGACCAGTTGCTCACGATGGCCTCCGTCATTGAGAATGAGAGCGGTAAGATCGAGGAGCACTATCTGGTCTCGCGTGTCTTCCACAATCGTCTGGACCGTGAGGTACAGCTTCAGTCCTGTGCGACGACCAATTACCTGCGCCAGCTGAACGGCAAGCCGAAGGTCTGGGCCGCTACGCAGGAAGATATGGCCAGCGATAATCCTTACAACACCTACAGATTCCACGGCCTGCCGCCGGGACCCATTTCGAACCCGGGGCTCGAAGCCATCAAGGCCGCCCTCTATCCGGACCAGACAGAGAAGGATCTCATGTACTTTGTGGCCAAAGGTGACGGCACCAATGCGTTTGCCTCCAACCTGGCGGGACACGAGCAGAATATCGCTCAGTACTCGGACAACTGGTCCAATCCCCGCGACTAAGAAAGTAGTTATATGACTTCACAAAGCAACGCCGAAACCCGCCGCAAGGCGGGTTTACCTGAATTACTGCTCCCGTCAGGTAACCCGGAGAAACTCAAAGCCGCTTTGCTCTTCGGTGCAGATGCGGTGTATTTTTCGGGCGAACAGTATGGCCTGCGCGCCGGGAAGACCGGCTTCTCTGATGAAGAGTTGCAGCAGGCAATTCACTACACGCATAACATGGGCGCGAGAGCCTACATCACTCTGAATATCCTCGCCCATGAAGACGATCTCTCCGGCTTAGCCGCTTACGTTGCTAAGCTTGAGCAGTATGGCGCTGATGCTGTGATCATTTCAGATCCCGGCGTGCTTTCAGTGGTGAAGGAGGCAGCCCCCGGACTCGAGCTCCACCTCAGTACCCAGGCGTCGACGACGAATAGTGCGTCGTGCAATTTCTGGTATCAACAGGGGGTGAAACGCATTGTTTTGGCCAGAGAATTAACCCTCGACGAGATCCGCCGGATCCGCCAAAACATCCCCGAAGACCTGGAGCTCGAAGCCTTCGTTCACGGCGCGATGTGCATGGCTTACTCCGGCCGTTGCCTGCTCTCGAATGCCCTGACCGGCCGCGATGCGAATCGGGGCGAGTGCGCCCAGCCCTGTCGCTGGTCCTGGAAACTCAGCCATGAAGGACAGGACGATGAACTCTACATCGAAGCGGATGAGCGCGGCAGTTACTTCTTCAACTCCCGTGACCTCTGTCTCGTGAATCATGTGCCTGACCTGGTACAGGCAGGCATCAACAGTTTCAAGATTGAAGGCCGAATGAAGGGGGCGTTTTACGCGGCCACCACGGCCAAAGTCTATCGTGAGGCGATTGACCATTACGCCGAAGTGGGCGACGACTTCACCGTGAATCCGGCCTGGCACGAGGAACTCGACCTAATGGTCCACAGAACCTACGACACCGGGTTCTATTTCGATCGACCGAGTGATGATCCGAAGATCGATACAGAAAAGTCTTACCATCGAGTGGCCTCAGTCTGCGGTCGGGTGATCGAAACGAATAGCGATCAGCGGTTCATTCTCTGTGAGCAACGAAATAAGCTAGCATTAGGTGAAACGATTGATCTGATTCGCCCGGTTGGACCGAATCTCTCCCTCACAATCCGGCAGCTCTATGACGAAGCCGGAGAGCCGATTGAGGCTACCCCGCACGCGACGATGCGTTTCACATTGAGCCGGGAGGATTTGGCCGAGAGCGATCAGGCAGAAGTAATCCCTGAGGGTTCTTTTCTACGGCGCCTCGGCAACAAGGATATTAAGAGCGCAAAACCAACATCGTAATAAAGAGAATAATCAGCGCCAGCATGTATTTCCAGTCTGCGGGGAACCACTGTTCCTGTTGAAGTCTTCGGTAGATGGGATCTGAGGGCGCTTTTTCTTTACCGCAATAGGTAAAGAGGGCTGAGGTTAAGGGGATCAAAGTGACCAGCGCCACCGCTGCCGCAATGAGTGACGCGTAGAGCGACGTGCGCCCTGCGGTGCCCGCAAACGACATGGAACTGGTGAACAAGGGCAGGATTGGCTGGATCAGGACTAGGGTCGAGTTCATGACGAAGTGGGTCAGAATTGTCGTGTAGAGATTATCGGATTTCAGTCTGATCACCCCGAGATAGAGCCCTGCGAAAAACGGGGCCAAAATAAAGTAGGGATCATTGTGGTAGAGCGCGAAACCGGTCGCCATGAGGAAAATACTGAGGCCGCGTCTGCCTGAGAGCGATAGCGATGTCTGAATGACACCGCGGAACATCAGTTCTTCACAGATGGCCGGAATCAATGCCGTGACCATGATCAGCAATATATAACTGAGCACCGAGGGATTCGGGATCTGACCCAGCAGACTCTCAGAGACCGGGTGGAACCCCAGCCTGGTGAGTATGAAGAGCGTAATATTGTTGAGGCCGCTAAACGCGATAGCAGCCGGTATTCCGATCAGGGCGGCGAGCCCATATACTGAGAGCGATTGCGATTTTCTGCCGTTGATCAGATTGAGATCCATGTTGTATAAGAACATTACAAAGACTGCCGGTAAGAGGACAGAGATACCTTGGGTAAGTAGGGTGGAGAAGAGACCACCGTCGAGTGCCATGCGGTCGACACCGAAGGTCTGCCTGGGAAGTATCGCCCACACAATCATCAGGAGAATCACGAGCAGGGCGTGAAGTAGAAGCAGTGTCCCTGCCGCCCCACGCTGGCGACGATAGGTCAGTACCATCTGCCGTCTTTGGCCGGCAGGGGAACGATCAGTCGCTGAGAGCGGCTTGAACTCACTGATCAGGCTTTGTTTGATCGCAGCGAGGAGGCCATTGGATGTACGTTTGCGTTGAGGTTTCGGAGCCGGGGCGGATTCGGGCGTTATTTCAGTCGTCTCGGTGGTGTCTTCAGGTTGTGCTTCTGAAGGCGCCGATTCGGGCTCTTCAGCCGGCTCATCGGACACTGCTTGGGGTGCCGGGATGCGGGTAGGGCGCAGATCGAAACTCTCCGGCTCTTCGGGAGTTTTGTTTTCTTCTACCTGGGACTCTGTATCTTGAGCTACTTCATCTTCGCTGACTTCCTCAGGGATGCCAGTATCCGGGCTATCTTCAGAAGAGGGAGAATCGGACAATTCACTTATAACGGGACGAACAGTTTCAGTCTTTTCAGTCTCGGATTGTGTGACATCCTCTTGTGGATCGATTTCTCTATTTTTTTTCATTGCAATATCTGAAACCCTTTCCCTCTGGCTATGAGAAAGATTATAGCAGAAAGGCGGGAGGGTCCCCCGCTGAGAATGGGTCACGATCAGGAAGCAAGATTAGTTTCAGATCATTCAAATTTCGAGCTGTTTCGGCATGTGAGTTGAGAAAAGCACCACGCCCGGCGTAAAAGCGTAGTAATTCATACGGCCTTTCCGGATTTTGGCCAGTACAATAGGGGCAAAAGTGAGGGAGAACTATGAGTAAACAAGTTAAATTATTTGACCCACCCATGGGAAGTCCGACCGGGATCGGGTTGATGTCCCAATATGATCAGGCGGAGCTTCTGCGCATCGCGACGTTGCTTTACTACATTCAAGAGCAGGGCATCAAGGTTGAGCGTGCGAATCTGAGCACTGTTCCCAAGGCGTTCCTTGATCATCCGGGGCTTATGGATCACCTGATGGATGATGGTGATGAGTTTTTGCCGGCGTTATACGATGAGAACGGGCTCTTGCTGTCCGGTCGCTATCCGACCAATGAAGAGGTCGCACAGTGGTACGATCTCCCGGCTTTGGCCGAATCATTGCCGGAATTACCCCAGGATGCGTTCGCTGCGCTCTGGAAAGAAGCCGAAGCCTGGGGGATGTGTAATACATCAGACTGCGCGAGCTGTTCGGGGTGTGGGTGAGTACGCAACTAAAAAGTGGTCTCAACTTCAACTTATGCACAATATATAACTAATTGTTTTGGCCAAAATCTCGAGTTTAGTGAGGGGGGCGCATAACCTGAAATCGAGACCACAAATATAGGTTGCGCATAACCTGAAATCGAGACCACGAATAATGTGGGCGCATAACCTGAAATCGAGACCACAAATAGGTTGCGCATAACCTGAAATCGAGACCACAGAATCCGGAATGATTCTATGCTATAATCCCCTTGTTCTGCCGATGACGGGAATGTGAAGCTGGTCTTCGTCCCACCCCCGAGGCACCGGGCGATGAGCCCGGCGTGACCTGAGAGTTCACGTTATCCACTTTCGCTGAGCGGTCGACCATACAGGGGTCGGCAATTCGGGTGGTACCGCGTAGAGATTTGCGCCCCGGAACCGTCTATTTTGAGTAGGGTTTCCGGGGTTTTTATATGACTTTTATGTGACTTCGGAAAAGAAAGGATTGAAAATGGCAAAAGAGAAGAAACTGGTGGAGAGTATTACCGCGCGTGATGTGGATTTCACGCAGTGGTATACGGATGTGGTGCTGAAAGCTGAACTGACGGACTATTCGTCAGTTAAAGGGTGTATGATCCTGCGTCCGGGCGGCTATGCGATTTGGGAGAGAATTCAGCGCGAGCTGGACGATCGCTTCAAGGCGACCGGGCATGAGAATGTTGCTATGCCGATGTTTATACCTGAGTCACTCCTCCAGAAGGAGGCGGATCACGTCGAAGGCTTTGCCCCGGAAGTGGCCTGGGTGACGCACGGTGGGGACGAGAGACTGCAAGAGCGCCTCTGCGTGCGCCCGACCTCGGAGACACTGTTCTGTGAGCATTATGCCAAGATCATTCAGTCACACAGAGATTTGCCGAAGAAGTACAATCAGTGGTGTTCCGTGGTGCGTTGGGAGAAGACGACGCGTCCTTTCCTCCGGACAACCGAATTCTACTGGCAGGAGGGCCATACCGCGCACGCGGATGAAGCGGATGCGATGGAAGAAACCTTGCAGATGCTCGATGTCTACACGGATTTCTGTGAGAATGTGTTGGCGATCCCTGTGATTCGTGGCCAAAAAACAGACAAAGAAAAGTTTGCCGGCGCAGAGAAAACCTTCACGATTGAAGCGCAGATGCATGACGGTAAGGCCCTTCAATCGGGGACGACCCATTATTTCGGTGACGGGTTTGCTAGAGCGTTCGACATTCAGTATTCCGATAAGGACAACCAGCTCCAGTATGTGCATCAAACCTCCTGGGGCATGAGCACCCGAATCATCGGTGCTTTGATCATGGTACACGGCGATGATTCCGGACTGGTGTTGCCGCCGCGGATTGCGCCGACACAGATCGCGGTGATTCCGGTGGCTCAGCATAAGGAAGGCGTGCTGGAAGGCGCAACAGCTCTGAAAGAAGAATTAGCTCAGCACTTCTCCGTCCTGCTGGACAGCTCAGATAAGATGCCCGGCTGGAAGTTCAGCGAATATGAGATGAAGGGTATACCGCTGCGACTGGAGATCGGGCCCCGGGATTTGGCCAATAACAGCTGCATGGCCGTCAGGCGCGATACGGGCGAGAAGATCCAGCTGTCGCTGGACGGGATTACGGATGCCGTCAGGGATCTGTTGGAAGACATTCAGCAAAGCCTCTTTGAGAAGGCCAAAGCCCAGCGTGACGAGCGCATTTACGATGCTCTGGATTACGATACCTTCCAGGAGCTGATCCGGACGAAACCCGGCTTTGTGCGCGCGATGTGGTGCGGTGAATTGGCCTGCGAAGAAAAGATCAAGGAAGATACAGGTGCGACCTCGCGCTGTATTCCTTTTGAGGAGGAGCGCAAACTCCATGGCGATCATTGTGTGTGCTGCGGCGAAGCGGCGAAACATGAAGTTCTCTGGGGAAAAGCCTACTAATCCGCGTCAGCCCAGGATAAAGAATGAAGCCCTTGAGTCCATCACTCAGGGGTTTTTTCACCTAAACAAAACTCAATGACATGTCGCAGTAAGGGCTCGTAGCTGACGCCTCGAGCTTGGAAACCCGGCTGGCTGACGGAGAGACAGATGGCTCGGTACACGAGGTCAGCGGCAAATTTCACCGACTCGATCAGCTCATGGCCGCTGAAGAGGCCGGCCGTTACACAGGAGGCGAAAAGATCACCGGTGCCATGGAGGGACGTGGGATGCATTTCGTTGGACAGCTCGGTGTAAGGGATCTCCTTACTCATCACTGCGTTATAAACGATGTAATCTCTGTGAATGCCTTTGAGCACCACCTGTCGGGCGCCTTTCTCCAGGAGTTGTTGACAGATCGCTTCCCCTTCTTTGGCCGTCAGAGACTGGCCGGTGTAAGGCTGGTCCAGCAGGATGGCGGCTTCGGTGAGGTTCGGGATGAGGACGTCAGCATAGGGGACGAGGCGCTTCATTCCCTCGCACATCTGGTCGGTATAGGTCCGATAGCGCTGGCCGTGATCGCCCATGACGGGATCGATGATGCGAAAGCTCGTGGGGAAGAGGCGGCTGTAGGCAATGATCAGCTCGATTTGCTCCGCCGAGCCGAGGAAGCCGGTGTAGAGACCATCGATTGTGATGCCCAGGTCTTTCCAGCTGCGCAGGAATTCAGCGAGGGTAGGGGTGGTGTCGAGGAACGAATACACAGGGAAAGCGGTATGAGCCGAGAGCACCGAAGTCGGGACGGGGCAGACATCGACCCCGGCGGCAGATACCACCGGCATGGCGATCCCCAGAGAGCAGTTCCCATAACCGCAGATATCGTGAACGGCTGCGACGCGCGGGATCAGGCCGGGGGTGAGGGTCGGCAGTAGGGGGCGGGCGGAATCGAGGCTTCCATTATCCATCTGAGAAGTTCCTTTCTGAACGGCAGAATCACATCATGCGTGATTTTATGGCTGAATTCTCACGATCAACGGAGATTATTTTGCTTAAGGAGTTTCTTGTTTATAATGTATTTTACGCTATTTCTATTTAGTACAACAGGAGCAAGGTCATGAATCAATCTAACAGAGGCACGGATAATGAACCGAAATCCACGATCCAGACCATTTCTGAGGTCAAAGCTCAGATCCACACCGATCAGGATCCCTTGACACTGGAGAACATTGAAGCGGCCGCCGACTGGCTGGCTCAGCATGTGATCAGGACGCCTCTGTTATATAGCGAAGGCTTGAGCCAGGCGTATAATCTCGAAGTGTACTTGAAACCGGAGAATCTCCAGAAGACCGGTGCTTATAAGATCCGCGGCGCTTACTGGCGGATTTCGCATTTATCCGAAGAAGAGAGGCTCCGTCCCCTCATGACCGCTTCCGCCGGCAATCACGCCCAGGGTGTGGCCCGAGCAGCCCGGGATCTCGGACTGCAGTCGGTGATCATCATGCCGAGGACGACGCCGCTGATGAAGATCAACCGGACGAAGAGCTATGGCTCAGAAGTCATCCTCTACGGCGATACCTTCGACGAGAGCTTCGAGTATGCTTTGAAGCTCTCCGAAACGCGCGGCTGTACTTTCATTCATCCGTTCGACGATCTCCTACTGGCCCAGGGTCAGGGTTCGGTTGCTGTGGAAGTTTTGCAGGATATGCCGGACGTCGACCTCTTTCTCGTGCCCGTGGGCGGC
>CAZJTS010000015.1:0-20696 GCA_964548975.1 uncultured Fastidiosipila sp. | reverse complement strand
ATCCACAAAGCTAAGGTTGAACTCGAGCGTGACGTAAGAGAACGTCAGGGGGACTTGGCCAGGGATCGCAACAAGATTGATCAAAAAGAAACCAATCTGGAACGCAAAACGGAAGAACTGAATCAACGTCAGGAAGACCTCGAGCGCAAGCGAGAGACTCTACAGGAGAAACTGCGGCAGGCCGAAGAGCTTGAGCAGCGTCAGGTAGGGGAACTTGAGAGAATCTCCGGTCTTTCCGTCAATGATGCGAGAGAACAGGTATTGGAAGCAGCTGAGCGGACCTATCGTCACGATCTCGGACTGCTGTTCAATCAGGTCGAGGAAGAACTCAAGAACGTCGCAGATCAGCGAGCGAGAGATGTCGTTGTGACTTCGATCCAACGTTATGCGTCGGACTACGTTTCTGATAATACAGTCTCTGTCGTTGCTTTACCCAATGATGAGATGAAAGGGCGCATAATCGGTCGTGAAGGCCGGAATATCCGCGCTTTTGAGACCGCAACCGGTGTCGATATGATTATCGACGATACACCGGAAGCCGTTATCTTGTCCTGTTTCAACCCTATTCGCCGCGAAATCGCGCGTATCGCTCTCGATAAACTGGTCAACGATGGCAGAATCCATCCGGCAAGTATCGAGTCGATGGTGGAGAAGGCGACAAGAGAAGTCGACCAGACCGTTAAAGATGAAGGTGAAAGAGCCGTTCTGGAATCCGGCGTCCTGGGTGTGCCCACTGAGCTGGTGCACATGCTCGGCCGTATGCGCTACAGAACCAGCTATGGGCAGAATGCTTTGAAGCATATCCTCGAGGTATGTGATCTGACCGGCATGATGGCAGCGGAACTCGGTTTGGATGTTCAGTTGGCCAAAAGAGCCGGCCTCTTGCACGACATCGGCAAATCGTGTGACTTCGAATTCGAAGGCTCACATATCGATCTCGGGATCGAGATGGCGAAGAAGTACAAGGAGCATCCGGTCGTGATCAATGCGATCGCATCCCACCACGGCGATGTGGAACCTATTTCACCGATTTCAATACTTGTTGCAGCTGCTGATGCTCTATCCGCAGCCAGACCGGGCGCCAGACGTGAGAATATCGAATCTTATGTCAAACGTATCCAGGCACTCGAGGACATCGCTAACAGCTTCGATGGCGTAGAAAAAAGCTATGCTATTCAGGCCGGACGCGAACTGCGCGTGATTGTCGAACCCGACCGGGTCAGCGATCAGGAGATGCAGCTCAAAGCCTATGAAATTGCAAAGAAGATTGAAGAAGAATTGAACTATCCGGGACAGATCAAGGTCAATATGATCAGAGAGACCCGGGCCAGCGGCTTAGCACGTTAAGAATTAACCGAGGAATGTAGAAGTTCCTCGGTTTTTTTGTACCTCGGATGAAACATTGTTTCCTTGCGGAGCGATGGGGCGCATAATACAATAAGTTAACTGAAGTTCAGGGAGGCTCTGCCATGCGGGTAATATTCGCCGGAGACATCGTAGGTAACTTGGCACTCAATGCGGTCTGCCGATGGGTCAAGCAGCTCCGAGAACTGGATCAAGCGGACTTCTTTATCGTTAATGCGGAGAATGCCGCAGAAGGTAAAGGGCTCTCTCCGAAGCAAGCGCAAGCGCTCTTTGATGCCGGCGTGGATTGTATCACGCTGGGTAATCATGCCTGGGGCAACTGGTCTTTGGCCAAAACCATTCCGGACACGCCTGCGCTCTTGAGACCCGCCAATGCACCGGCCGGCTGGCCCGGCCAGGGTGTCCATCTCCTGGAGAAAAACGGCCTGCGTTTACTTGTCCTCAGTTTACTGGGCAATGTGTTTATGAGAAATTGCGGCTGTCCGTTCGCCTGCCTGGAAGAAATTCTCCAGGGCGCTCCCGCCGACTGCCCGGTCCTGGTCGATTTTCACGCAGAGGCGACCGCTGAGAAGCAGGCTTTGGCCTGGAAATTCGCCGGACGCGTCTCCGCTGTGATCGGCACACATACCCACGTTCAGACCGCAGATGAGAGAATACTGCCCGGCGGAACGGCATTACTCTGTGATGTAGGTATGTGCGGGCCGAGAGAGAGTGTGATCGGCATGGATGTCCATCAGGCGCTCCGCAGAATCGTTGACGCCTTGCCGGCGTCCTATAGCTGTGCGAAAGGGCCTTTGGGCATTCGGGCGGTATACCTGGATATTGACCCGGTGGGGGCGACACGGTATATTAAACGCATTCAAATTGACGAGAACCATGAAGGGGAGTGGCGGTCAGCCGCCTATGAATTCCCTGATACCATAAATGATAAGTAGGACTTTTAATGAAAAAAAATAACAGCAGACCTGCACATGAGCGTACTGAGCCGCCGATGAAACCTTTTCGCTTCATTATCTATATCATCCTGGCAGGTATTCTGGTGGCCGCCGACCAATTGTCGAAGGCCTGGGTTTTGACCAATGAGACTTTGCAGAACCGTGGGGAGATCCCCATTATTCCGAATTTTTTCTCTTTTCGTTATACCTTCAATACTGGTGCAGCTTTCAGTTTCTTAGCCGACCGCCCGTGGGGAATCGATCTTCTGACCATCCTGTCCGGGGTGGCTGCGGTGGTCTTCTTCATCATCTTACTGCGCAAATCCGGCTGGCCGCCCTTACTGCCGGTCAGTCTGATGATGGTATTCGCCGGAACGATCGGCAACGGCATCGACCGTTTCCAGATGGGTGGTGTCGTGGATTTCCTGGATTTCTATTACCAAAGCTGGCACTTTCCTACCTTCAACATCGCTGACAGTCTGATTGTGGTCGGTGTCATCTTGCTCCTGATTTATGTCTTCTTCCTCGAAGATCGGCACCGTAAGCGTTATCAATTACAGCAGAAACTCAAGGTGCGGCCGATCTGATGTTGGAGCTTACTTTACAGCATGACGGGGTCCGTCTGGACAAAGCCATCGCCGCCTTGCTGCCAGAGTATTCCCGGTCGAATGTTCAGCAGTGGATTCGAGACGGCTTAGTGTCGTCCGACTCCCAAGTCGTCAAGGCATCCGATAAGGCTTTTAACGGCCAAAAGGTGAGAATCCGCTTACCGGAACCGGAACCGACGGAACTCGAAGCCGAAGCGATCGCGCTGGATATCGTTTACGAAGATGACGATCTGATGGTGATCAATAAACCCCAGGGCATGGTCGTCCATCCGGGGGCAGGCCACCGCTCCGGGACACTTGTGAATGCGCTGCTCCACTACAGTGGGGACCAACTCTCTGATGTCAGTATGGAAGAGCGCCGCGGCATCGTCCACCGTCTGGATAAGGATACTTCGGGGCTGCTTCTGGTGGCGAAAACGAATACTGCGCATCGTAAGCTGTCTCGCCAGCTGGCTGAACACAAAGTCTTACGGATCTATCACACGATCGTTTATGGACATTTCGGCGAAAAAGCGGGTATGATAGATGCACCTATAGCACGTGATCCGGCCCATCGCCAGCGCATGGCAGTCAGGTCCGACGGGAGACCTGCCCGCACGCATTTCAGGCTACTGGCATCACTGAAACACAGTTCCTACCTGAAAGTCCGACTGGAAACAGGCCGGACGCATCAGATCAGAGTCCACATGAAGTATATCGACCACCCGGTGCTGGCAGATCCTGTGTATGCACCCAACCGTAATGCATTCGGCCTGGAAGGCCAGTGCCTGCATGCCGGAGAGCTGGGATTCCGGCACCCGATCACGAAGCAGTATATGCATTTTACAAGACCCGTCCCGGAAAACTTTGCCAATACGCTCGAGCTCTTAGGCTATGAGTCTGCAGAGCGCTTGACATGGCCCGATGAATGGCCGAATGAGATAGAGGAATGAAAGAAATTCAGAATAAAAAACGTAAATTTCTGTACCATTTAGGGGAAGGCCTCCTGAAAGGTACAGATAAAAAAACCGCTCAGCGTGAAACCTTGTATCGGAGAATTTCGCTGGTAGCTGTCAGCCTGCTCGGCGTGGTTGTTTTTTTGGCCGCAGGGACGAAGCTTGTGCGGGCCGACCGGTTCCAGGATCAGCCGGGGCGCCGCGCAGTCGAATACCAGAAGCAGCTGGAAGACAGAAAACTGCTTAATGAACAGCTCCAGAGCGAAAACAATCAATTGAATCAGCGCTTCTTGGAAGAACGCTCCAATGCCTTCGTACGCTTCACTGAGGATCAGCCGGAAAGCCGGGCGCTGGCTGAAGAATACCGTATCGCCTCCGTCATGGCAGGTCTCACACCTTATGAGGGTGACGGGATCCGCGTCGTCATGCAGGATAAAGAAGGCATCCGTTACGATAGTACAACCTCTGCATCGGAAATCATCCATGACGGCGATATCCGTTACATCGTCGACTGGTTCAAGAGTCAATATGCCGCCGCCATCGCCGTGAACGGAGAGCGTTTATCCCCGATGAGCCCGCTGCTCTGTACGGGGCCGTCGGTACTGGTAAACCGTGTCTATCAGTCCAGTCCTTTTGTCGTTGAAGCCGGTATTGATTCAGCCGTTTTCCTACCCATGCTGCTTGAGTCCGAAGGGGTGAAGCAGATGGAGGAGCGCGGGATTCGCCTGACCATCACAGCCGAAAGTGAACTGGAAATCAAATCCCAAAGGGACATCGTCTTCGTCAATGAACAAGTTAAGAAGCTTGGAGGTAGCTCATGAGTACACAAAGAAAATCCGCCCGGGTCTGGGCAATCACACTGGCCTGCCTCGTCCTGGGCTTCCTCATCGCGATGCAGATGAAGAATCTTCTACAGCTAAGAGCGCTGAATCTCTACGGAAATTCAGATATCGAAGCGCTCCAGGACCAGATCAGGACTATGGATCTGGCCAATAACGAATTGAAGCAACGTAACGACAGCTTGAACCAGAGCCTTCAGGAGCTGATCCAGGCCGGTAACAGTGACGATGCGCAGCTGAACTTCTACCGTTCGGAGATCGAGAGACTGTCGATCTTTGCAGGCTTGACCGATGTGAAGGGCAAAGGCGCCATTATTACCATTGATTCTAGCGCCCCGGAAAGTTATGTAGACGCTTCCTCACTGCTCCTGATCAAGAATAATCTCTGGGCCAACGGCGCTCACGGTATCTCCATCAACGGTCAGCGTTTCGTAATCAATTCCGAGATAAGTCCGACCGGAGGAGATCGCAATAACATCATTATTAATGGGACCAATATCACCAGTCCCGACGGCTATGAGATCAGAATTATTGGGGATCCGCAAAAACTCCAGGACTTCTATGCGATTCAGACCGGCATCTGGAATCGTCTTCAGAACCAGGGCTGCACAGTTCAGATTCATTACCCGACCGAGGTCTTCCTGCCGGGCCTGCCGCCCGACAGTCCGGCCTATCGTCAGAACCTATTGGAGCCTGTCACCTAAGGCCTTGTGGTATAATTTCCCAATAGTTTGAAGTCAAAGGAGAGACGTTTTACACCAGTGGAGCAGATAATCAGAATTGACGACAGTCGTACGGTCCAGGAAGTGCTGGGAGCCGGAAACCGGAACGCCAGAGAGATCGAGCGACTGCTCAATGTTGCCATCGAACCGGATATCGCCGGGATTCGTGTCTCGGGCGCTCAGACGGCGGATTTGGCCAAAGCCGCGCGCATCGTCGAGAAACTGTCTAATCTCAGCAAAGAAGGGATTCCGATCAGCGATCAGATGTCCGCTTACCTGACAGACGTCGCCACCAGCGATGAAACCGCTGACCTGACAAGCTTCAATCCAAGTTGGATCTGCCTGAATGCCAAGGGCAAACCTGTGATGTCCAAAACCCAGGGGCAAGCGCAATATGTCACTCAAATGCGCAAACATGAAGTGACCTTCGCTATCGGCCCTGCCGGTACAGGTAAAACCTATCTGGCCGTTGCGATGGCGGTGCAGGCATTCCGCAAACATGAAGTCGAACGTATTATCCTGACCAGACCCGCAGTTGAAGCCGGTGAACGTTTGGGCTTCCTGCCGGGTGACCTGCAGACCAAAGTCGATCCCTATATGCGCCCGCTCTACGATGCGCTGAGAGACCTGATGGGTCTGGAGCAGTATTTGAAGAATATGGAGAAAGGCCTGATTGAGGTCTCGCCACTGGCATATATGCGCGGGCGCACGCTCGATAATGCGTGGATTATTCTGGACGAAGCCCAGAATACAACACCCGAGCAGATGAAAATGTTCCTGACGAGAATCGGCTTTGATTCCCGAGTCGTTGTCACCGGTGATATCACCCAGATCGATTTGCCTCGAGGCACCCGTTCAGGCTTAATCGAGGCCAAGAAAATTCTCAAAGGCGTAGATGGCCTGGCTTTCGTTGAACTCCAGGCTCGCGATGTGGTCAGGAACCCTATCGTCCAGAGGATTATCAAAGCGTATGACAAAAATAGTCAGAAGCAGGCAGGGAATTCGGGCAGAATGGCCGGAACCTTGAGAAAGGGTTACCGTGATCGGAGGCAGTAAAGCACAACGAATGGGCTTGGCCGCCATACTCGTTCTCTTATCGCTCGCCATCATCCTGACGCTGTATCAGGCAGCTGTCCCTGAGCGATATGATCTGAGTGTCGGCGACCCCGTACCCGATGATATCGTCTCGACCCGGGCTATTGTCGACTCGGTGCAGACCGAGCGGCGCGCGCTGGAACAGGCCTCTCAGGTTCAGGATGTCATGGTCAGGTCAGACTCCATCTCGCAACTCAGTTTGCAGAATCTCGATGCCTTTATCCAATTGGCCAGGGAACATCGCGAAATTCTCTACGTCGCCCCGGTGACTGAAACCTCCCAGACCGTGCCTGATGCCACCGGCACCAATGAAACCGGCCCGTCCGAGCCTCAGACCACTTCACGCCGACTCGTTCCGACCCCCGCCACAATCAGGGCACAGGCGGACGAACTGGTGGCGGATGCGCTGGCGGAATTCAGTGTCGAGCTCATCCCGACGGATGTCGAAAGCATCTTGACGCTCAACGATTCTGTGTTCAACGCTTTCTCTAATCACATGACCACGATAGCCCGTGTCATCATGACGGGCAGTCACGACCCCGTGTCACTCCTGATCACCATTACCAGCCGAGTGAACGAAGTTGTGGCAAGCAGTGAGTTCTATCAGAACGAACTGAGCTTGATCTCGACCTTCCTCAGGCAATTTCTGCAACCCAATCTCGTGTTCGACCAGAATGCGACTCAAGCCGCCCGAGATGCCGTCGTGGCGCAAGTCCGGCAGAATCCGGTGTATATCCCGCAGGGCACCTTAATCGCATCGGCAGGTGAAGAGCTGAGCGAAGTGCAGTACGATAACCTGGTGCGCCTGGACCTCGTCAATACGGGCGCGGTCAACTGGCGAACCCTGGTGTCGATCCTCTCGCTCTTCCTGCTGATCGTGGTGATGCTCTGGATCTATTTCCGCTACTATGAGAAACGTCAGTTGCGCTCGGCCAAAGACTGGGTCATCGCAACGGTCAGCGTAGCATTTATCATTTTTGTTTCCGCTTATCTGTCGAATATTTCGCCGCTGCTCATTCCGGTTTATTTCATTGCCATAGTGCTCAGCACGTATTTCGGGCTCAGGACCTCCCTGGTGCTGACGTCCATGCTCATCCTTTTGCTCTATCCCATTACTTCACTCAATTCGCATTTCCTCTTCGTCGGGATTATGGGTTCCTGGGCGGCAGCCCTCATCGCGGCCAGTCAGAGCAAGACCCGAAACTACGCCATGATTATTATCGGGACGACACTCGTGTGTTTCTCGTCTTCTGTCATCTACTCAACTATGACTCAGGTGAGTACAGGGGCTATGCTCCAAAGCACCGGCCTCGTGACCCTGACAGGTGCGCTGTCCGCGGTTTTGGCCATCGGATTATCGCCCATCTTCGAACTCTTACTGAGCTCAATCTCGCCGGTCAAGCTGATCAGCCTGGCGGAACCCAGCCAACCCTTACTGCGTAAGCTCTTCCTGGAGGCACCGGGGACCTATCAGCACTCGATGATGATTGCGAACCTCGCAGAAGCGGCCGCCGAGCGTATCGGTGCCGATGCCCTGCTGGTCCGTGTGGGCGCTTACTATCACGATCTGGGGAAAACGATGAATCCCCTGATGTTCACGGAGAATCAGAAGGGCTTCAATCCGCATTCATTGCTCACGACCGAGGAAAGTGTCAGAATTATTTTCCGCCACGTCAAATACGGGGAAGAGCTGGGTAAACGCCACCGCCTGCCCAGAGAGGTGATCAACTTCATGACCACCCATCACGGCACGACCGTACTGTCTTATTTCTATAATCAGGCGACGAAGGAAGCGGAGGCCAAAGGCCTGCCGAAACCGGATCCGAAGGACTTCTCCTACCCGGGTGAAATCCCGATGAATAAGGAAACCGGCATCTTTATGCTGGCGGATACCACGGAAGCCGCCGTCAGATCTGCGGGGACGTCTCATATCGAAGAGGCCGAGAAGTTTATCCGCAAACTGATCCGGGCGAAGATGGATCAGGACCAGCTGATCAATTCGGGTCTGTCTTTCCATGAAGTCGAAGAGATTATTCAGGCGTTCTTGCAAGTCTATGCGGGACAGTTCCATGAAAGGATCAAATATCCAGATGCAAATCCAGTTTCAGAACCGGCAAACTAAATATCCACTGACGGATGTAGAACCCGCTATTCGTACAGTGATCGAGGAGGCCTATCAGCGCACGGGGCTCAAGGCAGCCGTGGACTTCCCCTTCACAGCCAATGTCACCGTGAACTTCGTCAATGAACAGGTGATGCGTGAGACGAATAAGGAGAGCCGGGGTCAGAGCAAGGTCACCGATGTCCTCTCGTTCCCGATGCTCGAGATGACGAACGGGATTTTGGCCGAGGAATTAAGCGAGGCGGACTTCCATCCGGACTTGTCAGATGAAGAAACGATGGAGGCCCTAGAAGAGGATAGTGATCTGCCGCTCGTTCTGGAGCTCGGCGATATCGTCATCTGTGTGCCCAGAGCTGTCCGCCAGGCGGAGGAGTATGAGCATCCGCTGCTCAGAGAGCTGAGTTTCTTGGCGCTTCACGGCTTCCTCCATCTGCTGGGCTTCGACCATGAACGCTCCGAAGCGGACGAAGAGATGATGTTCGATCTACAAGACGAGATAATGGCCGGCGCAGGGATCAATCGCACAGCGGTCACTGTTCCGGAGGAGCTTTATCAGGCTGCAGACCAGGATGTGCCGCCGGGCTTCAAGTCCGGCTTAGTCGCTATTCTCGGTCGGCCAAATGCCGGCAAGTCGACCCTCCTCAATCACCTGAGCGGCGACGAGCTCGCGATTACTTCACATAAAGCGCAGACTACCAGACATAATATCCGCACAGTGCTGGACGACGGTGAAAGTCAGATTATTTTCATTGACACACCGGGCATTCATCGCTCGAAGAATAAGTTGGACCGTTTCATGACGGATTCCGCCTGGTATGCCCTCCAGGATGCCGATGTGGGACTGCTCTTGGTCGATCCTGAGAAAGGCTACATCAGCGCTGTCGAGCGCGTCTGTGTGGAAAAGGCGAAAGAACTCGAAGTGCCGTTGATTCTCCTCCTGACGAAAACCGATGCGATGTCGAAGGAGGACCTGTTGCCGGTCATCCAACGTTTTGCGAATTATGCAGACTTTGCGGATATCATTCCGGTCTCAGCCTTTAAGCATGACAATATTGATCTTTTACTGAACCGGATTCGGGAACTTCTGCCCGAGGGGCCTCGCTACTATCACGAGGACGCCTATACGGATCAGACGGAGCGGGCTTTGGCCGCCGAGTATATCCGAGAACAGCTCCTGGTCTACACTCATCAGGAGGTCCCTTACGCAGCTGCTGTGGAGATTGACTCTTTCAAGGAAGAAACGGACGACAGCGGTGAGCGGAGCCTCGTGAAAATCATGGCTTCGATTATTACGGAAAGAGACAGCCATAAAGGCATTATTATCGGGAAGAAGGGGCAGAGCCTGAAGCGTATCGGTCAGGCGGCTCGTATCAAATTAGAAAACTTACTGGGGTGCAAGGTATATTTGGAACTCCATGTGAAAGTGCGTCCCGACTGGCAGAACAAAGACAGCGTGCTCAATAATCTGGGCTATGTAAAGGGCAAAGCCGGGCCGTCCGCCGACGACATCCTCTAAAGCAAGATGGGGCACCTGAAAGTTCGAGGGATCATTCTCCGGCTGGTCAATTTCAAAGACTATGACCGCTACCTCACTGTGCTGACCAGGGATCTCGGCGTTATTTCTATTTACGCCAGACGGATTCGATCAGCGAAGAATACCTTCGGCCAACGCTGTCAGCTCTTTTCTTTTGCCGATTTTACAGTCTTTGAGAATAAGGGGCGCTATTCACTCAATGAAGTGGAAACGGTCTATACCTTTGGGAGACTTCGAGAAGATGTACTGGCGTTGACCGGCGCCGCTCAGCTCGCTGAGATTATCCTCGACAGTGTGCCGGAAGCCCAGGATCAGCGTTTCTATGAGCTTTTCCTCAGAGCCTGTCACGAATTGGATCGTGATGAGAAACTGGTCTATCGCACCACCTGGCTGGCTGAGATGAAACTCATGCATCTTCTGGGCTATCAGCCTTTACTGGGGCGCTGCAGAATTTGTGACACATCTCCGGAATACGCCGAAGAGGTGTATTTCGATTACCGACATGCAGCGGTTTATTGCCCGATGCATGGTGCTCCCAGGCTCAACGAAATCGTTCCCACGACGGGCAGGATCAGCCTAGCGCTCTATCGTTTACTCCAATATCTGGAGCAGGCGCCTATCGAACGCACTTTTGCTGTCCAGCTGGAACCGGCGCTGGTGGATGAACTGGGCCATTTTACCTTGCGTTATGTCGATGAGCGATTGGACAGAACCTATAATAAATTTACTTTTTTTCAGGATTTCGGTCTGCCGCCAAAAGCGCCTTAAGCTCTTTCAGGTTGTGGACCGCCTCAGGCTGCCAATCCGCCGGGAAGAGCTCTCGATAGGCCGGCGTACCGTAGCGCGCATCGAGGAGCAGGAGGAAGCCCTCATCGGTTTCGGAACGGATTAAGCGGCCGGCTGCCTGCAGGACCTTCGTGATCCCGGGGTAGAGGTAGGCGTGGAGGAAACCGCCGCCATAGACCTCGTCATAGTATTCACGCATGATATTACGTTCGGGACTGAGCTGGGGCAGACCGACACCGACGATCGAGACGCCGGTAAGCTTATCACCCACGAGGTCAATCCCTTCGCCGAAGATACCGCCCAGGACCAGAAAACCGATCACACAGGCACCCTTCTCCGGGTGTTCGAAAGCCTCCAGGAATTGGCGCCGATCCTTCAGGTTCATGTGCCTTTTTTGTACCTGCCATTCAATCTCCTGGCCGGAGAGGAGTTTCCGTAGTAAGGGCATGATCAGGTCCATGTAGGCATAGGAAGGGAAGTACACGAACTGTTGCCCTCTCTTGAGAAGGATCGTCAGGGCGATGGCTTTGGCCAGATCCTCAGCGGAGCGCTGTCGCTGCGCATAGGTTGTCTGGATAAAGTCTGCTGTGAAAACCCTGAGATTCTCGGGCGGAAAAGGCGAGGGGAGCTCCAGTGTATCGGGACGGTTATCAAGCTTACGCCCACAGAAATTGGTGCTGAAGTAAGACATCGGGCTCAAGGTCGCCGAGAAAAAAACCGCCGCATGCCGATCGACATAGAGCTCACTGAGCTTCTCCGAGATATCCAGACAGATCAGCCGAATGGCTACGGTGCCCTTATTCAGGCGGGCGCAGGCGATATAAGCCGGGGACCAGTATTCATCGGTGACCCGCAGGAAAAACTTCACCTTAGCAATGAGTTCAATCAGCCAACGGCGCTGTCGGGGATCCTGGAAGCTGTCGATCTGTTCTCGCATATGTTGAATCCAGGGGATCAGTAGATCGGCGAGACCTCGCAGCGGAATATTCATTGCCCGGAAATTCTCCTGGCGGAGGATGCGCATGGTTTCGCCTTCCGCCGGGCTTTCGAGGCTGTCCCAACCGTCGGTATCCTCTTCCATTGCGCTGAGGAGGCGATTGAAATAGCGATGGATCGGCTCGGTCAGTCGGGCACCATAAAGATTTTCTGAAGGGTAGAGGCTTAATAATTGGCCAAAATCGCCGCTGTCCAGCGTGGCGGAATACATTTCGCGAGAACGGTCAACGAGATTGTGGGCCTCATCGATCAGGAGAATGTGACTTGCGGTACTGCCTGAAAAGAAACGTTCCAACTGAATGCGCGGATCGAAGGCGTGGTTATAATCCCCGATAATGACATCCGAGAGCAAAGCCATATCGAGACTCAATTCAAACGGGCAGACCTGATGGGTTTCGCCTGCGGCCATGAAGAGGGGGCCATTCAGTTCATCGATAGGGGCGAGTGCCTCGAGTGCGCTCGGGAGATTGTCGTAGTAGCGGGTGGCGTAGGGACAAAGCGCGGTGTCACAGTAGATTTCCGGATTTAGACACATGCTTTCTTTGGCCTGTAAAGTAAGTGAGCGTAAAGCCAGTCCCGACTGTTCTCGCATGTCTTTCAGCGCCTGCTCGGCGACGCGGCGGGTCGAGGTTTTCGCCGTGAGATAGAAGATATATTCATAGTCTGAATCAGGCAGGTGCTTGATCGCCGGATAGAGGGTGGACATTGTCTTGCCCGTACCCGTCGGTGCCTGAGCAATCAGGGGGGTCATCCTGCCGACACTGTCATAAACCCGCCGGATGAGCTCTGCTTGCCCCTCACGCAATGCGGGATATGGGAAGTGAAGGCGTCGGATCGAGTCATCTCTACTCTCTAAGCGAGCAGCTATGGTCCTGGCGCGGGTGAGATAGGCGAGGCAGGTGTTCTGAAACCACTGTTTCAATTCGGTATAGTCGGTCACTCTGAACTTGAAGTCAGCTTCGAGGGTCTCGGCGGACACATAAGCCAGAGCATAACTGATCTCCCGGGGGATATCCGCTTCAGCTTGTGCCGACCAATACATGTAGCTATAGAGCTTTGCCTGTAGCCAGTGTATTTCTTCGCCGTCCGGTGGGACGAATTCCAAAGGCCCCGCTACTGTTTTCACTTCCAGAATGAAGCTGCTCTCAGGTTCAGTGGCGAAGTTGGAGAAGGTGACCACGCGAGTATCGTTCACGGGTGTGAGCAGTACATCGGCTCTGCCGTTGATCTCGAGCCCTTGAATGAGGCTGCTTTCTGCAAGGTCGGGCTCCAGCCAGATGGTTTTCAGACTGTATTCACGAGTACTTGTGTAAGAGAGATACTCGGCCTGGAGCAACGCGGCAAACGCCTGGTGGGTGCGGGTGCCCGTTCTGGCACTGAGCTGGTGATAGGTCAAGAGACTCAGGCCACCGGTCTGGTGAACCGTTTCGACAAGCTGGCGGGCGCCGACCCGAATTATTCTGTTATCTGTTGCTGGGGGCAAGTGTTTTCTCCTATCGACAAGTCACTCTACTTTACCATATTCCGGGGCTCTGCTTAGCAGATGACAGAACTGTGAAGGGATTCCTAAATTCTGCACATATTCTAATTTTTGGCCGGATATTCGCTATAATGAGTTAGGCGAAACTCGCCCGGAATTTACAAGGAGACAAGGAGAAACTGATATGAAGTTTTGCACCAATTGTGGCAGTAAAATTAACGATAGCGTTGATGTCTGTACCAGCTGCGGTCAGCCGGTAAGCTATGGACAACAATCTCAAGCGAATAGAGAGCCGGGCCAGGAGTCTCAGAGCAGAGCATCTGAGTCACGCTATAGTTACGCTGAGCAACAGAAAGCAGGAGAATATCAACACCGTGCTGCCGAACAGCCGACAGGCAGAACTTCACGCTCTGACCTACACGGCAGAGTACAGGGCAGAAACATCCTGATCGCAGTCGTTCTCAGCCTGGTAACTTGCGGTATTTATAGCCTCGTCTGGCTCTATAACCTCGAGGAAGAGACAGCTGTACTGGCCGGTGATGAGCCCAAAGGCGGCATGCTGATCCTACTCAGCATCCTGACCTGCGGTATTTATACCTTAGTTTGGTATTACAAGGTCGGCAGTGAACGGATGTTTGAATTAACCGGCAAAAACAATGGCCTGCTTTATCTCATCCTCAGTATCTTTAAGCTGGATCTGGTGAACATCATTCTGCTCCAGAGTGACGTCAATCAGCTCGTGGGTTTCCAAGACTTTTAATCCTTAAATGCTCTACAGCAGACATTTATTTATCCTCTCGGGTTTGCCTGAGAGGATTTTTTGCGCCTGAGGGTTTATACTGAATACGGAGAACACAATTATGAAACGTATTTTTACCTTATTACTCGTCTCAATTCTGAGCCTTGGTTTCATCGGTTGCCAGGCAGCGACTGAAACCACTGAGCCTGTCACTCAAACCACCGAATACCGACCTGAAGTCAATTCCGAGCAGGAAGTGATCTACTTGGCGGGCGGCTGCTTCTGGGGCGTTGAAGAGTATTTTGCACGCCTGAAAGGTGTCCTGGACGCACATTCAGGTTATGCGAATGGTCAGACAGATGAAGCCAGCTACCAATCGATTGCTGAATCCGGCCATGCAGAAACCGTCCGTGTCACTTATGACAAGAATGAGATTCACCTGGCAGAGATTCTCGCGCATTATTTTCGCATCATCGATCCCACCATTTTGAATCGTCAGGGCAATGACCGTGGCACGCAGTACCGCACGGGCATCTACTATGTGAACGACACTCAGGCAGAAATCGCCCGGCAGATGCTGGAGCTGGAAGCGAAAAAGTATACAGAGCCGCTCGTAGTGGAACTCGAAATGATGACCAATTATGCAGATGCCGAAGACTACCACCAGGACTATCTGGTCAAGAATCCCCAGGGCTATTGTCACATCGATTTGGCCAAAGCCAGGCAACCGCTCTATCCCCAATATGAAAAACTGAGCGACGACGTCCTGAAGGCGGAATTGGATCCTTTAGAGTACGAAGTCACGATGAACAATCAGACGGAGCAGGCATATAGTCACCCATACGATAAGCTGGACGATGTAGGTATCTATGTTGATATCACCAGCGGCCAACCGCTCTTCTCCTCGCTGGACAAGTACGACTCCGGCTGTGGCTGGCCGTCCTTCACCAAGCCGATTACTAACGACGTGATCCAGTATTTGGCCGATGACAGCCACGGGATGAAACGAGTTGAAGTCAGATCCGAACTGGCCGACAGTCACCTGGGCCATGTCTTCACCGACGGCCCGAAAGACAAGGGCGGCCTCAGATACTGTATTAACGGCGCCAGTCTGAAGTTTATCCCTGAAGAAGAAATTGCGGAACTGGGCTATGAGGTGTATTTACCCTATCTCATAGGCTGATAAATGTACCTTACTCATGCGCAGCGGCTGTTGTTTTCAGGTAATATAGTTTTATTACCGAAGGTGAGGTAGCCATGAGAATTCTAGTCACCCCGACATCAATTTCTCCGGATCGACCCGGTCCTGCCTTGGAAAAACTGCAGGCGTTTACCTCTGACCTTCGCTTCAATCCCTTCGGCCGCAAATTAACCGAATCTGAACTCATTGAATTGATTCAGGATTGTGACGGGCTTTTAGTTAGCCTGGATCCGGTCAGTGCTAAGGTTATAGAGGCATCCCCGAAACTGAAAGTGATTTCACGCTACGGCGCAGGTTACGATACGGTCGACCTTGCGGCGGCCAGCAGACTGGGTATCAAAGTGACGAACACGCCGGGTGCCAATGCCGTATCTGTGGCTGAGCTGGCTTTCGGAATGCTGATAGCACTGGCCCGGCAGTTCCCGGTTCTGGATAAAGCGGTGAGAGCTAATCTTTGGCCACGGCTTGAAGGCACAGAGATCCGGGGCAATACACTGGGGATCATCGGCTTGGGCAGGATCGGTAAACTGATGGCCGGTTTTGCGTCGAGTTTCGGGATGCGGGTCTTAGCCAACGATCTCGTGCCGGACCTGGACTTCTGCCAACGTCTCGGTATTGAGAGCGTCAGCAAAGTGCGGATTAATCAGGAAGCTGACTTTATTTCCTACCACTTACCTCTAACCCCTTTATCCAAGCATCTGGTGAATCGCGCCGCCCTGGAAGAGATGAAAGACGGCGTCATACTGGTCAATACCGCCCGCGGGGGGATTTTCGCTGAGGATGATGTGTATCAGGCGCTCAAGTCCGGCAAAATCCGGGGGCTCGGCATCGATGTTTACCAGCAAGAACCTGCGGAAAATTCACCGTTCACAGAATTCCCTAATGTCATCATGACGCCCCATGCAGGGGCCCATACGGCGGCTGCAGCTGAGAACATGGCAATGACATCTGTAGCTAATCTCCTTCAAGTTTTGAAGGGTGAACCTTGCCCCAATATAGTCAATGAAATCGCACAGGAGGATCGGTAAATGCAAAAAGCGGATGGAATGAATTATGCGCCGGAATCCGAGCGCAATCAGAAAGTGGTGGCACCCGGTGAGTTCAACTATGCGGCTGTGGGCCTGAGTCACGGCCATATTTACGGCATGTGTAATGGGCTTAATGAAGCCGGTGCTACTTTGCGCTATGTCTATGAGGAAGACGAGGCACTCCGCGGTGCATTCCTCGAGAAGTTTCCGAATACGCCTGTAGCGACCAGTTTGGAGAATATCCTGGAAGACCCCGACATTCAGCTGATCGCCAGTGCGGATATCCCGAATCTGAGAGCTGACCTGGGCATCCGGGTGCTTGAAGCAGGTAAACATTATTTCGCTGATAAACCCGGCATGACCTCTTATGAGCAGCTCGAGAATGTCCGCAAGGCTATTAAAAGTAGCGGCAAGAAGTACTACATTTATTTCAGCGAGCGTCTGCATGTGGAGAGTGCTGTCTACGCTCAGCAAATGATCGAAGCCGGGAAGGTGGGCAGAGTCTTGCAAGTAACGATTCTCGCACCGCACAGGCTTAACGGACGAGGCAGACCTGAATGGTTCTGGGATGTTTCGCAGGCCGGCGAGATTTTGAATGACATCGGTAGTCACCAGTTTGAGCAATTTCTGACCTTTACCGGTGCCCAATCCGCCACGGTCACTTGTAGCCGCGTTGCGAACTATGCCAATCCCGATCACCCCGAATTCCAGGATTATGGTGATGTTCTGCTCCAGGCCGATAATGGTGCGACAGGTTATTGCCGGGTAGACTGGTTCACTCCGGATGGCCTCGGCGCCTGGGGGGACGGGCGGGTCTTCATCATGGGGGAGAAGGGCACGATTGAGATTCGTAAGTATCTGGATCTGGCGAATTCCGCTGAGGGTGATCTGGTCCTCTTTACGGACGGAGAGAAAGAACACCGTTACCGCGTCAAAGGTGAGGTCGGCTACCCGTTCTTTGGCCAATTCATCAAGGACTGCATCGGCGGCACAGAACACTCTATGCGCCAGGAACACGTCTTGGAAGCCATGCGTCTGGCACTGGATGCTGCCGCTCAGGCAATAAAGATTGAAGGAGGAGCGTGACATGTTAACATTGGTTCTGGAGGCCAGCACGACATCGGCCAAAGCCATGCTCTATGACAGCCAAAAAGGCGTGATAGCAGAAGCGAGTGAAGCATACTCCGAGGAATTTTCCTCAGAGGGCATGCAGGATCCGGAAAAAGTGCTGGATGCCATCGTGCGCATGGGCAGAGAAGTGGCGGAAGGTCAGGATGTCAAATCCATTTCCGTCAACGGGGTCTGGCACAGCCTGATAATCGCTTCAGAAGATTTTACGCCGGTCAGTCCGGCCTACAATTGGACTTATACAAAGACCGCCGAATTATGCCGGGCTTATCGGGCGGATAAGGCTCTGGCACATAAAATCTACTTCAGATCCGGCTGCATGCCCCATATCGTCTATATGATGTACATCATGCTTCAGTTGAAAGATGAAGGGTACAGATTCGCCGATAAAGTATTCTTCACACAACCGGGTTACAACTTCTTTCGCCTGACCGGAGAGCGGCTGGAGACCCCGAGCCTGATGGCGGGTACCGGCCTACTTAACGTCAATACTATGGATTACGATGACGAAATGCTGTCTATGGTGGGCGTAACTAGAGAGCAGTTCGGGAGTCTCGTTGGTTTCAGGGATACGAGATCCCTCACTGAAGAATATGCAGACCTTTTGGGGATTTCAGCGGGAATCCCGGTAGTACCGGCATTCCCGGACGGGGGTTTGAATCAGGTGGGCAGTAGTGCTACAGAACACGGCGTAATGACCTTCTCTGTCGGCACGAGTGCTGCAATTCGCCTCACGACGCCCAAGCCGATCCTCTCTGATCCGCCGGAAACCTGGTGTTATCCGGGCATTGAGGATTGGATCAGCGGAGCAGCTACTTCCGGGGCGGGGAACTGCATTGAATGGTTTAAAAAATATGTTCTGAAGAACAAAATGTCCTACGAAGACCTGGAAAGTGCAGTGCTGAGCGAAACAAGAACCCCGGTCTTTTTGCCTTTCCTTTATGGTGAGAGAAACCCGGGTTGGCAGGATACAAGAAAAGCCGGTTTCTATGATCTGACCGGCATGGATGATATCGACGATATGTATCACGCGATTCTGGAGGGTATTCTGTTCAACATCTATCACTGTTATGAGTCGCTGACGGCTTTGGCCGGTTTACCGAAGAAGATCATACTTTCGGGGGGCATACTCAACTCACAGAAATGGACGCAGATGGCGGCGGATATTTTCCAGACAGAGCTTCATATATCTGAGAACAAGCAAGCTTCCATTCTGGGTGGGGTCGCACTCGGCCTCGCAGCAGCGGGGGCTCTGGACCACCCTGCAGAATTCGAGTCTGAAATAGCCTACGTATTGAAACCGGATCCCGCTAAGGCGGATCTTTATCGCGCGAAATATCAACGATATCTCTACTGGTATGAGAAGACGAAGGAATGATCGAGCCGGTCATGATGGAATTGAAAAAGGCTGTCCCGTGTGGGGCAGCCTTCTTATGGTGCGGACAACAGGACTTGAACCTGCATGAGTGTTCCTCACTAATACCTGAAACTAGCGCGTCTGCCAATTCCGCCATGTCCGCGAGAACGATATTCATAGTACACGATGCCGAATAGAAAAGCAATAGACCGGAAGAAAAAGTTCATAGTCATTGATCAATGTTTCAGAGCATGTATTAATAAATAGAACGGTCATTCTCCCTAAGATAGAGTAGAACGACCGTACCAACTTTTATTCTCTGAAGAGGTTAGATTAATGATAGAATTTTTCGAGCGCTACTTATTAGGTTCCAGATCATACAGCTCTTCAAGGTAAGGTTTTAGTAATCTTAAATTTCCGTCTTCATCCACCACGTACAGAAGATTTTTCGTTTGATCATAATACACACTAGAACCGACTTGAATCCGACTCGCCTCTAGATCAAGAGATGGCCATCGATGATTAGACTCCGCGATGACAGTACCTACTTTTTCGGCTCCTAACTCTTGAATCTTGCCCGATAATTCGGCTTTGGAGAAATCACCGATAACCTCTTCTTGATAGAAGAGTTGATGGTTATAGTAAATTGAAGCGAAACCAATTCCTCCATCAGAATAGCCGGTCGGCGAGGTCTTTATTGAAGATGGATTTGTCTGTTTATTATCTAGTTGATAAAACAAGCCTTGATACGGTTTCAATAGACGTAAAGATCCATCATCAAACAAAGAATAAAGAAGTCGGTTGGTATGATCATAATACACAGGTTGAGAGACAGGGATCCGACTCGCCTCTAAGTCTACGGAAGGCCATCGATAATTTGTCTCGGTGATAATAGTTCCGACTTTCTCTGCATTTAATTCAAGAAGTTTGCCGCACAACTCGTCTCCAGAAAAGTTACCAATGATTTCCTCTAGTTGGAACAACTGTCCATCGTAGAAGATGGAAGCAAAACCTATTCCTCCATCAGAGTATCCTGTTGGCATGGTCTTTTCAGACTGCGAATTAGAGGTAAGAGCCGTTGTTTGTTCTTGTTTTTCACTTCCTTCTTGAGCCAGCACATGATCTTCTTTCGCTAGACTACAGGAGGAAGTAAATCCTAGACCTAGGACCAGAAGAAAGATCAATATAGCGGAAATTCTTGATTTGCCCATTTGGTTTATCTCCTTGTCCTGCCGTTCCGATAATTTCATCATTGACTTTCTCATAATCGACTCCTTGTCATTTGCGATAATTATTCACTGAAGGTTTTAATGAAATGATTCTTGCTAAAGAAGATATGCGTAGGATATGGCGAGACGATCATTTACCACTAATTTCTCATAAGCATCACCTTTTACAGTCAAAAGATATAATCCAACCACGAAATAATGCGTGTTACATGGGCAATTTGATTTTAACATCACTTCATCTTTGATGCTACGCAAACACGATATCGAGATCTCATAATTCTCCATTTTATACAGATAAGCACAGCAGTGAATAGGCTAATCGCGCAAACACAAGAGCATCGGATAATCAACTGTAGGTTATAAGCTATTGGGACATAAAAAAACCGCAAACCTTGTGTTTGCGGCTTTAGTGGTGGGGGAGGACGGATTCGAACCATCGAAATCGTAGATAACAGATTTACAGTCTGCCCCCTTTGGCCACTTGGGTACTCCCCCATAGGGCTATGCTTTGCGTAAGATGGTGGGCCTTCAGGGACTCGAACCCGGGACCGATCGGTTATGAGCCGACTGCTCTGACCAACTGAGCTAAAGGCCCGT
>CAZJTS010000014.1:0-20828 GCA_964548975.1 uncultured Fastidiosipila sp. | reverse complement strand
ACGGCGGCCGCTTCGCGACCTCCGACCTGAACGACCTCTATCGCCGTGTGATCAACCGTAACAACCGTCTGAACAAGCTGCTTCAGCTGGGTGCGCCTGAGATCATCGTCCGCAATGAAAAGCGCATGCTGCAAGAATCCGTCGACGCCCTGATCGACAACGGTCGTCGCGGCCGCGCCGTCACCGGCGCAGGCAACCGCCCGCTGAAATCCCTGTCCGACCTGCTCAAAGGTAAGCAGGGGCGTTTTCGCCAGAACCTTCTGGGTAAGCGCGTCGACTATTCCGGCCGTTCCGTTATCGTCGTCGGTCCCGAGCTGAAGATGCACCAGTGCGGTCTGCCGACCGAAATGGCCATCGAACTTTTCAAACCTTTCGTTATGAAACGTCTGGTCGAAGAGGGCTACTCTCATAACATCAAAACAGCGAAAAACCTCGTCGAGCGCGGTGAGGACGTCGTTTGGGACATCTTGGCTGAGGTTATCAAGGATCACCCGGTCATGCTGAACCGTGCCCCAACCCTGCACAGACTCGGTATCCAGGCCTTCGAGCCCGTACTCGTCCAGGGGAGAGCGATCAAGCTCCATCCTTTGGCCTGTACAGCGTTCAATGCTGACTTCGACGGTGACCAGATGGCGGTCCACGTGCCGCTCTCCGCAGAGGCGCAGGCGGAAGCACGCTTCCTGATGCTCCATTCGAACAACCTGCTCAAGCCGCAGGACGGTAAGCCGGTTACGGTGCCGACGCAGGACATGGTTCTCGGTATTTACTACCTGACCATGGAAAGAGCCGGTCAGCCCGGTGAAGGCACGACTTATGCGACTTTGTCGGAAGCCGTTCTGGCCTACGATCGTCACGAGCTGGGTCTCCATGCGCCGATCAATATCCGTTTCGAGAAAGAGATCGAAGGCAAGACTGTTCGCCGCCTGATCAAGTCCACGATGGGCCGCTTCCTCTTCAACGAAGTGCTGCCTCAGAATCTGGGCTATGTTGACCGCACTGAGGAAGGCCACGAACTGGATCTCGAAGTCGATTTCCAGGTCACAAAGAAGTCTCTGGGTAACATTATCGAGCGCTGCATTCGCGTCAACGGTATCTCCGCAACCGCTGAGATTCTGGACGAGATCAAGGCCATCGGTTTCGCTTACTCGACACGTTCCGGTATCTCCATCTCCGTCTTTGACATGGTGGTTCCCGGCGTCAAGCAGGAGTATTTGGCCAAAGCCGACGAGCGCATTGAATACATTGCTAAGCAGCATCAGAGAGGCCTCCTGAACGAAGCCGGCCGCTCTCAGGCAGCGATCAAGATCTGGCGTAAAACCACGGACGATATCACGGAAGCCCTGAAAGACTCCATGGATCCTTATAACCCGATCTCCATGATGTCGCAGTCCGGTGCCCGTGGCTCGATGTCCCAGATCAAACAGCTGGCAGGTATGCGCGGTAACATGAACGACACGTCCGGTAATACCATCGAGATTCCGATCAAGTCGAACCTGCGTGAAGGCATGAACGTGCTGGAATTCTTTATCTCCTCGCACGGTGCGCGTAAAGCCCTGTCCGATACGGCGTTGAAGACGGCTGACTCGGGTTACCTGACCCGCCGTCTGGTCGATGTTTCTCAGGATATTATCATCTCCGAACTCGACTGCGGCACAGACCAGCTGATCGAGCTCAGCGCGCTGACCTCAGGCTCTTCGGCCACGAAGCGCATGATCAAGCCCCTCGTCGACCGGATTGCCGGACGCTACGCAGGCAGAGACATCCTAGATCCTGAGTCCGGTGATGTGATTGTGGCTCAGAACGAGCTGATCACCATGCAGCTCGCCGAGCAGATTCAGAAAGCCGGCGTCGAAAAAGTCGGTATCAGAAGTGTTCTGACCTGTGAATCAGAACACGGCGTGTGCTCACACTGCTACGGCCTGAACCTCGCCACCGGCGAAGAGGCCGTGATCGGTGAAGCAGTCGGTATCATGGCCGCACAGTCGATCGGTGAGCCCGGAACCCAGCTGACAATGCGTACCTTCCATACGGGCGGTATCGCGAACTCCGGTGAAGATATCACGCAGGGTCTGCCCCGTGTTGAGGAGCTCTTCGAAGCACGTAAGCCTAAGGGTCAGGCGATCATGTCTGAGCTGTCCGGTACGGTCAGCATTCAGGATGCCGCGAAGCGTAAACGCGAAGTCACCATCACCAGCGACGATGCGGAAGCCGTCACCTACAGTGTCAACTACGGTTCAACACTTCTGGTGAACAGCGGCGATCACATCGAAGCCGGTGACCTGATCATCGAAGGTTCCGTCAATCCTCATGACATCATGAAGATCAGCGGTATCCCGGGCGTCGAGCGCTACATCATCTCGGAAGTTATCAAGGTCTATTACAACAACGGTGTTGACATCAGTGATAAGCACGTTGAGATCATCTGCCGTCAGATGATGCGCAAAGTCCGCGTGGACGATGCAGGGGAGACGATGCTGCCGACCGGCGGAATCGTGGACCGCTTCACCTTTGATGCGGCCAATGCTCAGGCGGCTGAGGATGGTGTGGAGCCCGCGACGGGCAAGAGACTCCTCCTGGGTATCACGAAGGCGTCTTTGGCCACCGATTCATGGCTGTCCGCCGCATCCTTCCAGGAGACCACCCGTGTCCTGACCGATGCTGCTGTCAAGGGCAAGACCGACCAGCTGATCGGTCTGAAGGAGAACGTCATTATCGGTACGATCATCCCGGCCGGTACCGGACTCCTGCACTATCGGAACATCACCCCGATCCCCATGGTCGAGGAGAACAAGCCCATGCTGGAAGCACATCTTGAGACGATCGAGAGCATGTAAAGCCGGCGAATTATAAGATTCAAAAAGCCCTGCGGAGTATCTGCAGGGCTTTTATCAGTATGTAAGGAAGTTCAGGACTATCCGCCGATATTGCGGGAGTTTCTTGTGAGTTCGCATGAAATCCCCGGATTCGCTTTGACTTTGCGGACCTCAAAGAGTACTATCGATTTCTGTTTGTTTACAGATCAATTACAGACAACTGAACGAGAAAGTCTATTTGCCTGCAAATTTCGTGGGTAAACAGGAGGAAAATTTTGGACATCATATCACGACTCAAGGAGGCTCTAAGCCTCCGAAGCGTCAGAAGCCTGGCCACAGGCGCTCTTGCCCTAATCATTCTGATTCCCTTTATCGCCAACGGTGCGGAGATCCGCGCGAACCGCGAAGTCAATATTCAGCAAACTGAAGCTCCCACAGCAGAGACTCGTCAGATCGAGTCGGAAGAAGCTCAGGTCGATGAGATGCTGGATCTGCTGGATGTAAATATGCTGAATCGAAGCGGCGATCTACAGGTCACAACGACAACTGAGGCGCCGACCACAGCGACTGCGCCGAAAGAGACCCGCCCGCCTAAGCTCGACACCTTGCCGCCTCCGATCCCTACGACAACTACGACCGAGGCGCCTACCACTACCACCACCACTGAGGCACCCACAACGACCACCACAACTGCGCCGCCGACCACAACGACAACCGTGGCCCCGACTACCGCAGCGCCTACAGCAGCACCCACCACTACCGCTGCTCCGGCACCACAGAAGTACTATGTCGATGGCCTGAGACCGATGAGTCCGGAAGAATACCGTGTCTATACGAACCTCAAAGGCTGGAACCTGATCGGTTCGCGCGCCGCCAGAGGCTCAGGCGGTTATACCGGCGGCGGATGTACATGGTATGCGTATAATGCTAGAATCAATGCCGGCAAGCGCTTACCGAATAATCTCGGCAATGCCCGCAACTGGGCTGCGAATGCCAGAGCCATGGGCTACTACGTCGATCGCTACCCCACCGTGGGCGCTGTTGCGGTCAATGTATCCGGCAACCATGTAATGTTTGTGGAAAGGGTATTCGCCAACGGCAGCATTCAGGTCTCCGAAGGCGGCTGGAATTACCGGTACTTCAATTACAACAGACGGACGATCTCCGCCCGTGCTGCTTCGGGGTTCCTGTACATCCACTAAGAAAATCATGCACTATATAGTTCTGGATCTCGAATGGAACATCCCCCGTGACCGCAGTAAAGCGGACCCGGGGCTGCTCCGGGAGATTCCGGAAGAAATCATAGAAATCGGCGCGATTCGGCTGAAGGAAGACTTCCGGCCGGCGGGCCGTTTTTCGATTGACGTGAAACCCCGTTACTACAAAACCATGCACCGCTATATCAGCGGTCTGACTCAGCGGGCGGATGAGAGCCTCCGCCACGGCAGCGCTTTCCCTCAGGCTGCCGAGCGTTTCTTCGCCTGGGTCGAGGAGGAGTCGACAGAGTACCTTTTCTGTACCTGGAGCAATAGCGACTCAAGCCCGTGGCAGAATAATCTGCGCCACTACGGGCTCCTGCCCGAACATCAACCCTTGTTCCTCGATGTTCAGCGGCTCTATGGCCTGGCCCATGAGGAGTTGTCCACGCAGCGCAGCATTGCGCATGCGCTTGAGACACTGGAGATCCCGCTGGTGGAGCCGTTTCACAAGGCAGTGAATGATGCATCGTACACGGCCCGGATTTTGGCCAAAACCGTCGACATGCTCCGCAGCTCAGACCAGCTGCCTTCAGGGGCTGAAGCGGTCTACCGGCAACTCAGCCGCTACGCCTACGATCCCGCCATCCGCTATCGGGTGAAGCTGGACCTCGGGACCGTCGAGCAGCCGAATGCCCTCGACATGATCCTCGATAACTACCCCTGGACCTGTCCCGCTTGTGAGCACCTGCTGGAGAAACCTGTCTGGAAAAAGAAGCGGCGCGGCTTGAGCCGTCAGGCCAAAGTCCGCTGTCCGGAACATGGCGAGATTATTCTGAAGACCCAGACCTACCGTCAGGCACACGCAGAGCCGGAGAGCCCCTGGATAGTGAAGGCGGATATTCATCTCCAAAGGCCTTTATAGACGAAAAATTCAGTGTTCAGCCGATTGTACTTCGAGCTAGGTTAGTGCACAATGAAGACAATCTATTGAGCTGAAGGAGGTCGGTTTGAGCCGGAAAACCCTTGAGATAAACCAGTTGGAATTTAGTATCACCCCGGAGAGTTTTCAGATTGATTTTCCGGATGCGCTGCTGCCCGAGTTAGAGGCCTTTTCTGAGGACAAGCTCCTCGGTTTATATGAGCTTGCCTGGACGGGCAAGGACCTGGACCTGTCTTTTTCGGGCGCATATTTCCTGCGCCTGGCGACGTTCTTTCATCGGACGATCGCTGAGACTGCGGATATTGAGTTGCTCCGTGAGGACGTCTCGCTCGAGTTAGCCGAAGAGACGATTCGGGAGTGGCTGGGTGAAACCCCCTTCCTGATCGGCTTCGAGTATCTGACCTCGGACTGGCTGCGCGAGCTTTTCGCAGACTTGTTGCCCTATTTTCAGCAGGCCATAACAGCTTACGAGGGCACGGTCAGTGAGTATTATCAGGACCGGGGCTTAGTGTTTCAGGTGCCCGATAAGATCTTCTTTCATATGATTGAGGTAACAGGCGAGGAGGAGCCTTTTGCTTTTATGGCGACCTACTCGGAGCGGGTGGGGGATAAGATAGAACACATCCCGCTGAGCCAAAGCCTCCAGACTTACGCGAAAGATCAGGAGAGGATGATTGGCCTCCTGTCCTCGATACTTAAGGTCGTGAAGAATTCGTATCTCGTGCGGGGGATGCTGGAGACCGGAAACTTGTTCCATCCCATCTTATTCTCGCAGGTGCAGGCGTATATTTTTCTGCAGGAAGTGCCCCTTTATGAGGCGGCCGGAATCAAGTGTCGCTTACCGAGTTGGTGGAAAAGAAAACGTCAGAATCAGGTGGCATTTCGTGTGTCGGACAAGAGTTTTCTCTCCGGCGAAAGCCTTCTTGACCTTGTGCCGACGATCTCCATGGATGGTGAGACCTACACCCCGGAGGAAATCCGCTCCTACCTTGAGCTGACCGAAGGGCTTCATTTCATCAAGAATCGTTGGGTGGAAGTGAACCACGACAATCTGGAGAAGCTGCTCTCCTCCGTTGAAGAGATGGATCAGGGCGATCAGCTCAGCATTCTGGAAGCGCTCGAGCTCTCAGCAGAAAATGTCGTTGAAGGGAACAGCCATTTCGATGTTTCTTCGATCCTGGAGTTCTTAAAAAGGCGCTTAGAAACTGTCAATCAGGAGCTGAGCGGTCCTGTTGCCGACAGTTTCCATGGAGAATTACGCCCTTACCAGGAAACCGGGCGGCTGTGGCTGGACGGGATGGCCCGTATGGGGCTCGGCATCTGTCTGGCCGATGATATGGGCCTCGGGAAGACGATTCAGGTCCTTGCCTTCCTCGCTAATCGCCAGGATCAGAAGGTCCTGCTCGTCCTGCCCGCCTCGCTGATTGCGAACTGGGAGGAAGAGATCAAGCGCTTTTGTCCCACGCTGCCTTACGCGATCTACCATGGGAGCAACCGCAGTATGGGTGACTGCCTGACGCTCACGACTTACGGGACGGTGCGCGCGGACCAGGCTTTGGCCAAAGTCGAGTGGGACCTGATCATCCTCGATGAGGCGCAGGCGATCAAGAATCCCAACAGCAAGCAGACGAAGATGGTCAAGGCGCTCCGGGCACCGCAGCGGATCGCGCTTACCGGGACCCCGATTGAGAATGATCTGGCCGATCTCTTTTCGCTTTTCGATTTCCTGAACCCCGGTCTCCTGGGTTCGCGTACGGGCTTTAAGCAGTATACGAAGCAGCTTCAGGAGAAAGAGGAAGATTATAGCCAGTTACGTAATATAGTCAGCCCATTTATCTTGCGGCGGCTCAAGACCGATCGCACGGTCATCGCTGACTTGCCGGATAAAATCGAGCTCAAAAGCTACATTGATATTACGCAGAAGCAGGTGTCCTTATATCAACAGGTCATGGCGAATTTTGAGCGGCGCCTGAATGAGGGCGGCAGCCAGGTAGCCCGCAGAGGCTTGATCCTCAAGACCATGAACAGCCTCAAGCAGATCCTGAATCACCCTTCGCAATATGCCGGATCTGAGGTATACCGCCCCGCCGACAGTGCGAAGTTCACGCGTCTGGCCGAGCTTTGCGAAGCGATCTACAAGCAACGCGAGCGGGTCCTGATATTCACGCAGTATCGCGAGATTATCCCGGCTTTGGCCGGTTTCCTGGCGGAAGTCTTCGGGCAGGAGGGACTGGTTCTGCACGGCCAAACACCGGTGAAGAAACGCCAGGAACTCGTGCGTCAGTTCAACGGCGATCGCTATATCCCCTTCATGATCCTGAGCCTCAAGGCAGGGGGTGTCGGGCTGAATCTCACGGCCGCCAATCACGTGATTCACTTCGATCGCTGGTGGAACCCGGCGGTGGAGAACCAGGCGACGGACCGGGCGTTCCGCATCGGTCAGAAGAAGGACGTTGTCGTCCACCGCTTCATCTGCCGTAATACGCTGGAGATGAAGATCGATGCCATGATCGAGAGTAAGTCGGCTTTGGCCAAAGAAGTGATCTCCGATAACGCCACCCCGGCGCTAACAGAACTGTCAAACGAGGAGATTATGAATTTCTTCTCCTTGACCCGATAAGTAGAGGATAGGCTATGGCGAAGACCGTTATCGATGTGGTGGATTTCAAAGGGCGGGGCTACAAAATTGCCAATTCCTGGTGGGGCAGAGCGTGGCTGGCGAATCTGGAGCTGTACTCGGACTATGAGAATCGTCTGCCGCGCGCCAGATCTTACCTGCGTGGCGGTAAAGTGCGTAAGCTTACTGTGGACAAAGGGCAGGTGACTGCGCGCGTGCAAGGGTCCCGACGTACACCCTATAAAGTCTATGTCGATCTTGCGCCATTGGGCGCTGTCCGATATGCTGAACTTCAGGCCTACCTGGGTGAACGAATCGATTCACTGGAGAGCTTGCTGGAAGGCAACTTCCCGGAAGATTTGGGACATGAGCTGATTTATGGGGATTTCGGATTGTTTCCCGGACCGCGAGAAATCGATTTCGGCTGCTCCTGCCCGGACTGGGCTTACCTCTGTAAGCATGTCGGCGCGGTGCTCTATGCGATCGGGATGCTTTTCGATGTAGACCCGATGCTGTTTTTCGAACTGCGTGACGTTGAGGTCTCAGGTTTGATACAGGATTCGATTGACATTCGCTTACAAAACTATTTGACACTCGCTCAGCAGATCAAGCCACAGGATCCCCTGGTTCTGTCAGAAGATGCGGCAAAGAAGCTGTTCGAGCTTTGAGTGCTTTTTTAATAAACTGAAAATAATTTCGACCTCCTTTGACCCGGACTTGACGGAAAAATCTGAGCTTGTATAATTAAAGTCAAATAAAGTCAAAAACCAATAGTCAGATATTGTGTGAAAGGAGGCACGGAATGGCGAAGATCAGCGATTTGATCGAAGAAATGATTAAAGAAATGATGGACCAGAACGACGGTTTTGCTGAGATTACCCGTGGGGAACTGGCAGAACGTGTGAATTGTGTTCCGTCTCAGATTACCTATGTCCTGTCGACTCGCTTTACGAATGGCCAGGGCTATCGAGTGGAGAGCAGACGCGGAGGCGGCGGCTCGATCCGGATCTATAAGATCGATATGCAAAACGACAGCTTGCAATACATCATGCACGTCGTCAATTCTTTGGGACAGACGCTCACTCAGCAACAGGCGGATATCTACATACAGAATTTCCTGGATTATCAGGTCATCAGCCCGCGCATCGCCCGCTTGATGTCGACGGCGATCTCAGACAGTTCGCTTGAGGACATCCCGCCATCGTTCCGGGGCCTGGTCCGCATGAAAATTCTGAAGAATCTGCTCGTTGAGCTATTAATCAACAGCTAAATTTTTGGCTTGAAAGGAGAACAAATTAATTATGTTAATGCGCTATACAGATAGAACAGCAAAAGTATTTTACAAAGCCCATCAGACCGCCGTGTCTTTTGGCCAGGAGTACCTGGGATCCGAGCATCTCATCTCCGGAATCCTGCATGAAGGCGAGGGGAGAGCCTATGAAGTCCTGGCCAGCCAGGGCATTACTGAGGACATCTTTGCCTCGGCTTTGGCCAATCTCAACGGCAAGACACCCCGCGCGGTGGAATTCCCTAACCGGCCAAAAATCGAGGAACTGGTCCAACTCTTGACCCCGAGAACCAAACGGGTCCTGGAAATCACGATCCTGGAGGCTCAGAGAAGAAGAGAATCCGCGGTTCAGCCGGAGCACCTGCTGGCCGGCATTCTGCGCGAAGGCGAAAGCGTCGGCTTGCGCATCCTGTCTTCGCTCGGAGCCGATATTCAGAAGCTCTACACATTGCTCTTCCAGTCCGGACCGATGGCATCCGCCCCGAAATCCGGAGCTGAAGCCTCTAAAGGTGAGAGCGAAACGCCGACCTTGGATAACTACGGCCGTGACCTAACCCAGGCGGTGCGGGACGGCAAGACCGACCCAATCATCGGCCGAGCTGACGAGATTAACCGCGTCATGCAGATTCTGGTTCGCCGTACAAAAAACAACCCTGTCCTGATCGGTGAACCCGGTGTCGGTAAAACCGCGATCGCTGAAGGGCTCGCGCAGAAAGTGGTGGACGGTAATATGCCCGATATCCTCAAGGACAAGCGTGTCGTCACGCTCGACCTGACCTCCATGGTCGCCGGAGCGAAGTACCGAGGCGAATTCGAGGAGCGAATCGAGAACGCGCTGAAAGAAGCGCAGAATGCCGAGAACATTATTCTCTTCATCGATGAGCTACACACAATCGTCGGCGCCGGCGCAGGCGAAGGCTCCATGGATGCTGCGAACATCCTGAAACCGCTGCTCGCTCGTGGGGAACTCCAGATCATCGGTGCGACGACTTTGGACGAATATAGAAAGCACATTGAAAAGGACAAGGCCCTCGCCAGACGTTTCCAGCCGGTTATGGTCTCCGAGCCCAGTCCCGAAGAGGCACTCCAGATTCTCCATGGGCTCAAGGATAAGTATGAAGCCCACCACGGCGTCCGGATTACTGACGAGGCCATGGAAGCTGCCGTCGACCTTTCGGTCCGCTATATTACGGATCGATTCCTGCCGGACAAAGCCATCGACCTCATCGATGAAGGCGCATCCAAGCTCCGCCTGAACAATTTCGTGGAGCCGCAGGAGATGAAAGAAATGGAAGAGCGCCTGCGCCTGATCGAGGATCAGAAACAGCAGGCCGCTGAGAAAGAAGAATTCGAAAAAGCCGCTGAGCTGCGCCGCGAAGAGCTGAAGCTCAAGGAGCAGATGGACAGAGAAAGCGCCAGTTGGAAGCGCCGAGTGGATTCGGATAATGTACTCAAGGCTGAAGATATCGCCGACATCGTCTCCGACTGGAGCGGCGTCCCGGTAACGAAGCTGACCGAAGAGGATGCCGAGAAACTGCGCGATCTGGAAGAGCGCCTCAGCAACCGGGTCATTGGCCAGGCGGAGGCTGTCAGTGCGGTCTCCCGGGCGATTCGCAGAGGCCGCCTCGGACTCAAGGATCCGAAACGCCCCACCGGTTCGTTCATCTTCATGGGTACCACCGGTGTCGGTAAAACCGAGCTGGCCCGGGCTTTGGCCACAGAAATGTTCGGTGACGAAAAAGCACTCGTCCGCTTCGACATGTCCGAGTACATGGAGAAATTCGATGTGAACAAGTTCATCGGTTCGCCGCCAGGTTATGTCGGCTATGATGAGAGCGGCCAGCTGACCGAAGCCGTCCGGCGTCGGCCCTACAGTGTGGTCCTCTTCGACGAAATCGAGAAAGCCCATCCGGATGTCTTCAACATTCTCCTGCAGATCTTGGACGACGGTCGCCTGACCGACGGCCAGGGCCGCACGGTCGACTTCCGGAACACCATCATCATCATGACGTCGAACATTGGCGCCAGAACCCTCCTGACTTCGCAAGGTCGCCGGATCGGGTTCGGTATCGCAGCCAGTGACGACTCCGCCCAGTCGGTCGACCTCGATCTCTACGGCGGCAGAACCTATGATGAGGCAAAAGAAGTGGTCATGGAGGAGCTAAGGAAGACCTTCAGCCCTGAATTCATCAACCGTGTGGACGAAATTGTCTTCTTCCACATGTTGAGCCAGGACTCCATGGAAGAAATCGTCAAGCTCCTGCTCGACAGCCTGGTCCGCCGCGTCAAAGACATTGGCATCACGCTGGAAGCCGAACCCGAAACCATCCAATGGCTGGCGATCGAGGGCGCGGATCAGCAGTACGGTGCCAGACCCTTGCGCCGCAAGATCCAGAGCGAAGTCGAAGACAAGCTCTCCGAGGTCATGCTGGACGGCAAAGTCAAGATCGGCGACACCGCCCGCATCCTCGTCAGGGACGGCCAAATCGCCATCGAACCGAAGGACACCGCCCTACAAACCATCCCGGAAGAGCCCGTACAACTGGGCGCACCGGATGCCGGGGCTGAGGGTGAGTC
Source organism: uncultured Fastidiosipila sp. (assembly GCA_964548975.1). Taxonomy (GTDB): domain Bacteria; phylum Bacillota; class Clostridia; order Saccharofermentanales; family Fastidiosipilaceae; genus JAAYZH01. The sequence continues at coordinate 9,394 of CAZJTS010000014.1, read as the reverse complement.
CGGGTCCGGGGCTGAGTCCGGGGACTCCGAGGATGGCTCAGAAGAATAATCTGAAATAGAGTTAACGCTAAGAACACCTGAAGGATTCGTCTTTCAGGTGTTCTTTTTACTTAATTGTTTGTGGTCTCGATTGCAGGTTATGCGCGAAAAATTTGTGGTCTCGATTGCAGATTATGCGCTGCTCCGGTGCGACTCACCAAACTCGAAAAAATGTCCCAAGCAAAATACCCAACTAATTACTTTGGCCAAATACTGGAGTTTTGTGAGCACCCCCCACAACTTGAACCTCAGACCAAACTACCCCGATCCCAGTGACAAGAGCCTTGCTAATCCACTCAAAGATGGCATAATTGTAAGCAACTCTTCAGTTCAGCTATCCACACGACCACTGCTGACACTCAGAGCAAAGTTAAGGGAGTCTCGCTTGGAAAATTTACGTTTTGCTTTCACGGCCATCGCACCGCTCTTTACCCTCATTATGTTCGGCTACCTTCTGCGGCGAAAGCACGTGATCAATCAGGAGTTCATCGATACCGCCAGCCGTTTTACCTTTTCCTATCTCTTTCCGCTGACTTTGTTCCGGCAGATCTATCAGATTGATATAACTCAGAATTTCAACATCGTATTCATCCTCTATGGCGTTGTGATGATCATCATTATGGGCTTTCTGCTTCTGCTGATTGCGCCGCGTTTCATTAAGAACAAACAGACGCTCGGCGCTTATATTCAGGCGAGTTTCAAGAGTAATTGTGTGTTGATGGGTGTGGCGCTGTCGATCAGCGTGTTCGGGGAAGCGGGGGCGATGCCGACGATCATGCTGCTGCCTTTCGCTTCAATAACACTGAATATTGTTTCGGTGCTTGTTCTGACGATGTATTCGCCGGACAATCCGAAGCTCGATCTCAAGAGCTTTAGCTTGAGGCTCATTACCAACCCGATTATTCTAGGCCCGATTTTCGGGATTATCGTGTCGCTAATCGGCATTCGCTTTCCGGTCTTTCTGGAGAATGTAATCGATGACCTGGCCGCGATGACAACACCCTTGGCGCTGATTTTGCTGGGCGGCCAGCTGGCTTTGCGCAGTCTTTTCGAGAGTCCTAAGCTGCTGGCGACTGGCGTCATCAATAAGTTGGTGCTGAGTCCCATTCTGGCGATTGTGCCGGCGGTGCTGTTTTTCAACTTTACACCCTATGAGATGGGGGCGATCTTTTTCATCTTCGGTTCGTCTACGGCTGTCAATTCTTTTGTGATGGCCAAAGCCATGAAGAGCGATGCAAGAATAGCCGGCCAGCTTCTTATGGCCAGCACGATATTTTCCGGTGTTACGATGTTCATCTGGGTCTACATTCTGAAGTCCCTGGCGATTATCTAGAGGGGAAGAGAGATGGCACTTTACAAGCAGGGTACCCGAGGCACCGTATTACTCACGATATCAGCGATCGCCAACCTGATTTTGGCCTTCGCGAATTTCCTACTTGCACTTGCCCTCTTAGCCGCCGCACCGATCAGGCAGGTGCATAGGAGTAATCGCTTTCTCTACTTGAACCATTATGGTTTGGACGATTTCGGGATGCGCCGGGTGCTCTGGGTCGCGCTCATTATGCTATTTTTTGTGGTGGTGTTCTCTGTTTTTATGGCAATCCTGTGCCTGATGTATCGCCGCAGAACGGACGGGTCACGTTTCCTGGCGATCGCCTCACTTGTCCTCTTGATAATTTCTCTGACAGCAATGGTCGTCAGTCGGTCACCGCTTCTGCTTATTTATACGGGTGTTTGGTTACTTACCTTAATCGGCAGTCTGCTCTCAATGAAACCTCGCAAGCCCGGTGCGGAAGCAGATTATCGCAGCATGGTTGAAAGCTACGATCCCGGTATTCTAAGACAGTGATTGAATAAACGCTTCAGCAAAGCGCTGATCGACCAGGTCCCAGGAACCTTCAGCAGGCAAGCGGTCCTTCAACATTGATTCAGTGTTGCGGTAGGCCACCGGCTCCAGTTCCAACTGTTGCCAACCGTTGGCATCGGAAAAAGTCTGCCAAAGCATGACGTTGTCTTCCGTGCCGAGGTAGCGAAGCTCCGTGATTTCAGTCGCTTTCAGGGCTTCCTGCTTCTCTTCCGTAGGCACATCGCTTTGCTGAATCGTTGCAACGTTTTCCTCGGTCAAGCGAGTTTTAACGGCCAGCTTCACAATTTCAATCAAGCGGTCGGACAGGCCTTGGCGACTGATATGAATCTTCTCAATGAGATCGTTATAGGACGTGACGATGCGGAGCGTATAGCCCGTTAGGTCACGGCCAAAATCCAGGGGGAGCTCATCTTTCAATGTCCTTAATAAGGTCCCGTCAGCTTCGCGGCTATCTCGGGTAGAGAAAAGCTGCCTTTGTGCAGGCGTCAGATAGCACATGAGGTGGGCGGTGTTATCCATGTAAAGTAAAGGGCGCTCTAAAATATAGACGTGATTGCAGTTCTGACACTCGTAATTTTGGAGTTCTTTCAGGAGCAGTTTCTCGGCCAGATCAGGATCCTCGTCGACATCAATGACATCCCAGATGACCAGTTCCTCTTCATTAAGACAGTAGGGGCATTCGATGGATTCTCTATGAAAGGCGGTCATATCAACGTAAACTCTCCTTGGTGTTCTTCAGCCGGTGCGGCATAGGCATTGGGTACGAAGTCGTCATCAGTATCGCCATTCGTGCGCGGAATGACGCCGAAATTGGCCAGTGAAGGGACCGAGAAATTCAGGATCGCTGCCAGTAAGAGATAGACAACCACATGAATAACAAGTCCTTGCAAGAGCAAGCGATCCATACTCAGGCTGACAATTTCCTTAAGACTCAAAGTATCGATCATCGTGCGTGCCGAGATCGCACAGAGCAGCATCGCAATGGCCTGAAGACCGGTCCCTGCGACGAAAAAGATCGCCACGAACATAATCAGGATTTCGTAGTAGGTCCCGGGCAGGAACGCGCGCCACAGGCGACTACAACTGAGATTCTGTTGACCCACGAATCGCAAAACCACCATGCTAATCAGGACTCGCATAATCGTCAGGACGATTGCGGCCACGAAACCTCGACTCATCGAGAGGAATAGTTGACGGCGGAAGGCCTCGGTCGATAAGTCGACGAAAACCATTCGCGTGATATTACTGAAGCGCACAAAGGTCAGGATCATTAGGCCAAAAGCAATCGCTTCCAGTAAACCCACGACGATCATGGAGCGTAGCGATGCGGATTGAGCATCACGGATCACCTCGGTAGGTCGGGTGAAGAATTTATGCATGAACTTCAGTAAACGACGGAATATGTTTCGCACATTGATGGGATCGAAACTCTTTTCCGATTTGGGTTTCCGGTAATTCTTTTTCGTGCTGCCGCCGGCATGACCGGCATTCTGAAAACGGCGGAAAGGATTCTTCTCGGCTTTCTTCTCAGATGGCGGCGGGGTCTCCGGAGCGCTCTCCTCTGTTGTGTGTTGCTGATGGAAATCAGGATTATAGGCAGATCCATTTTTGGTCCGGCACGAACAACGTTCGCCGGTGGCCAATTGGACACCGCAGTAGAAGCAATAGCGGGCCATAAATCCTCCTTTCCTTAATTTTGCAACACCTTATATTGGAGTTTAGAATGCCTCTAGTTTAGCACGAAAAAATCGTGATGCCGTGGGAATAAGTGCCTGCCTAGTAAACAAATTATAAACGGCAGTATTATTCTTCTTCATTTCTCAGGAATTCGGCCATTCTCTTGAGAAGCACTTCCGGTTGCTCCTCCACCAGCAGCAGATCCGCGGCATTACCGGCAATAAAACCTTCATCCAGCATATGCTGGAAAAAACTCAAGAACGCATCGTAGTAGCCGGCTGTGTTCAGGATACCGATCGGTTTTCTATGAATCAACAGTTGACTCCAGGAGACCACTTCCGAAAGCTCCTCCAGTGTCCCGAGTCCGCCCGGCAGTGTGATAATACCGGAAGCCAGTGAGAGCATTTGCTCTTTTCGCTCGGACATCGTATTTACAGTAATCAGCTCGGTGATGCCTCTATGCGCCCACTCGCGCTCGATCATGAACTCTGGGATGATCCCGGTAGCCACACCTCCCGCGGCCATAACCGAATCGGCGACAATGCCCATCAGTCCTCTTTGGCCACCGCCATAAATCAGGCGGATGCCTTCCTGAGCCAACAGGTTGCCAACCTCGGTTGCGGCGTTGGCATAGGCTTCGTCCTTGCCGTCAGATGAACCGCAATAGACTGCAACGGTTGGTAATAGGTTGCCAATGGACATGGGTAACTCCTTTCGGATGTGGGCAGGTCGAAAGAGGACAAGCCCCAAGCTTTTAACTATAATGAAAGAAATTTGTATTGAAAGAGGTGCAAAATGCATCAGACCATGTTAGAAAAATACGTCCGCCTCATCGTTAGAGCCGGCGCTAATGTCCAGCCCGATCAAGGCGTCATCCTGCGAATCAGCCCGGACCTGGCGGACTTTGCCCGCCTCATTGTCGAAGAAGCCTACAATGCAGGGGCCGGCTGGGTCAGAGTCGATTGGAATGATCAGGCCGTGACCAAGCTCCATTACCTGCATCAGGCTACGGAGAATTTGGCCAAAGTCGAGAAATGGGAAGAAGAACGCCTGAAACATACGGCCGAAACCCTACCCTGCATGATTATGATTACCTCGGACGACCCCGACGGTCTGCAGGGGATCGATCGGGCGAAGATGACGGAAGTCCAACAGAAGCGCTACCCGATCATCAAACCCTACAATGATCAGATGGATAACAAATACCAATGGGTTATCGCGGGTGCTCCCTCAACTGCCTGGGCAAAGAAAGTCTATCCCGACCTGCCTGAAGACGAAGCGGTCGCTAAGCTCTGGGAGGCCATCTTCGCCACTTCGCGCGTAACAGCTGATGAGGATCCGATGGACAGCTGGGCCAAGCACAACGAGAATTTCGAGCATCACATGCGCTGGCTCAATGAGCACAAGTTCAAACAGGTCCATATCCGCGCCAACAACGGCACTGATATCAAGATCGGACTCTTACCCAATGTCGTGTGGCTGGGCGGCGGCGAAAAAACCCAGGGCAGCGAAGTGTTTTTCCAGCCCAATATCCCTACTGAAGAAGTCTTTACAACTCCGTGCAAAGGCGATGCCTCCGGCAAAGTTGTTGCCAGCAAGCCCCTGTCTTACCAAGGCCAGCTGATCGACCGGTTCTGGATCGAGTTCGAGGACGGTAAAGCTGTGCGTTGGGGAGCTGAGGAAGGTGAGGAACTCCTCAGCAAAATGCTGACCATGGACGAAGGTGCCGGCCTCCTGGGTGAAGTGGCGCTCGTGCCTTACGAGTCTCCCGTCAACCAGCTGGGCTATCTCTTCTGGAATACCCTCTACGATGAGAATGCCTGTTGCCATATGGCGGTCGGCAGAGGCTTCACGAACCTCGTTGAAGATTACGATAACTACGAGCATGAAGAGCTGATTGAAATGGGTATCAACGAGTCCATGGTCCATGTCGACTTCATGATCGGCACAGAGGATATGGCGATCGACGGCGAAACCGAAGACGGCGAGCTGATCCCCATCTTCCGCAACGGTACCTGGGCGTTCTAAGCTCCCTTAGTAAGAAGTTCTCCGGCACCTGTCTTCGGGCAGGTGCTGTTTTTTGGCCAAAAATGAGCTCCCGCCAAGCAGCGAGAGCTCTGAACGTGTAGATAAAGGGTCCTAGCGGGCGACGTAGCCGAGCGAGCTGCCTTGGCTGTCTCTCACCATGGCCAGATAGACATCAGGATCACCGATATCGAAGGCCAGGAATTCCGTACCCTCAGCGATCGTGACATAGATCTCTGAGTTCACGTCCGGAATCCAGTAGAAACGAGTGCCTTCCTCATCGTCAGATGTCAGGGTGAAAGCATTGAACGCAGAGGCAATCGCATTCAGCTGCTGGGTCAACTCAGCATCCGGGGCAGAGGCCGCATAGGTCTGCTTCGAAAGGATGCGGTAGTTTCCGGCCTCACCGGCGATGGAGTAGCGGACCGAAGGCACCTGTGTGACCAGTTCCGTATTCGTGAGGAAGTAGATCGCATCCGGTGTGTTCTGGATATTGGACAGCGAATTGGCGATGGCATTGGTGCCGTCAACCGCGAGGCCGATCAGCGTGCTCCGGCCACTGCCGTCACTTACCAGAACCTGACGATAATAATGGTCTTCCATACCCTGGACGAGGGCTCTTTCGTAGCGCAGTTGATAGACGCGTACGGTAAAGGTGCCATCGGCTTCCGCCGTGACCCGGGAGAAGAGGTCCGTGTACAGAATATCTGTATCCAGGCGCTCCGGCTCTGTGGGCCTCGTGACATCCTCAGGAATCTCGAAGACACCGTCGTCATAGACATAAGGCGCAACGTTGTAGTTCCGGTTATAGTTCAGCGAGATATCCGGATTGATGAAGGTCTGGAGATAGTTTTCGATCTGCTCGATGGTCACAGTTCTCGTATCGAACGGATCCGATGAACCCGTCTCGGAGATATTGGCCAAAGCACCGCCGAAGAAATTCGTTACCAACTGTTGGTCGCTGAGATCACCGATATTTGCGAAGTCAGGCAGAGGCAGCGGCTGTAGATTCGTATCCGGATTTCCGTCGCCGATCGAGGTCAGGCCGGTCAGATAGCGGGTGAGATAATTCTCCAAGCTATCAACCGTTTGACCCGGAGGCAGGATGGAACTGGTCGGAGTGGTTTCGGTCTCACTGGTGGATGTGGTTGGCTCTTCAGTCACCGTTGTAGGTTCATCAGTAGTCGGCTCTGTCGTGGGTGACGTAGGTTCATCCGTCGGGTCATCCGAAGGTTCAACAGGTGTGGTGACGTCTTCACTCGTCTCGCTAGCTGAACTCTCGGTGGGATCCGTTGTCGATTCAACAGTGGTCTCGCTGGGATCGCTGGGGACAACTTCAACTGTTGTGGTTGTTTCTTCCACGGTAGTTTCTCCGGTAGTGGGCTCTTCGGTTGTGGTAGTTGGTTCTTCCGTGATTGTTGGTTCTTCCGTGGTTGTTGGTTCTTCCGTGGTTGTTGGTTCTTCCGTGGTCGTTGGTTCTTCCGTGGTCGTTGGTTCTTCCGTGGTCGTTGGTTCTTCCGTGGTCGTTGGTTCTTCCGTAGTTGTCGGCTCTTCCGTCGTCGTGGTAGGTGCTTCGGTTGTAGTTGTGGTGGTCGGAGCCTCAGTAGTCGTGGTCGTAGGAGCCTCGGTCGTGGTTGTGGTTGTCGGCGGCGCCTGAGTGGTTGTAGGTGTCGGTGTCGGATCCGCCGGGACATAAATGTAAGACGGCGTCGGATTGTTCTCGATGAAAGTCGTCACAATCGTCATTCCGGACAGCTCAGGGAGCGTTTCCTGGGTCTCGATAATATAGCGCGTCGTTTCAGATGTCGTGATCGAGGTTGTTTCCTCGGGATCTACATTACGTGAGCTGATCCAATTGAAGAGCATTACTAATAGCAGAACGGCCAGCAGAGCGCCCAGACCGATCAGAAGCCAGAGGACTATGCGTTTTCTCTTCTCCTCAGGATCTTCCTCGGGCGGCAGGTCTTCCGGATAGTCGTCGCCCACTTCGCGATAGGTGGAGCCGTCGTAGGGGGGAGGGTTGTCGCCGGCACCGGCTTCGGTACGGCTTTCGTAAGAGACGCCGTTAAATCCTGCATCCGGTGCAAAAGGATTTTCGGGATTAATAGGTTTGTAGTAGCTGGGTGTTTCCATGGAAACATCAGGCACAGTTGTTCCGAGGCTCGCGCCGGCTGCACCGGCCACCTCGGCATCCTGGGAATCTATAGCAGAATTTTCGACATCGCTCCAATCCAGGGGCGTACCGCAATTTCCGCATTTAGCAGCGCCCTGTTCCAAAGGCGAACTGCAAATAGGACAGTACATATCTGTTCCTCCAAAAATGGAAATTATCTAAAACATTATACCACGCTGATAATAGTGCTAGCAAAATGAAGTCCCATGCTAGCAAACCGTGCTCACTGATGCCAGTAAATTATCCGAAAACCGACAAATCACCTGTAAAGTCCTGGAAAATCCCGGCTTTCGCACACATCTTGCTCAGGGCAGGAGCCCGAATCGCGTTCCCGGTTTCACCGCTTCGAACTCCAAGGCCTCAATATCGTCGAACGTGACCAGCTCCCATTTCGGCAGGTAGCGTCCCGACCACACATCAAAAGGGCGCCTGAAATAATTCACCCCATCCGTACGATAGATGTGTTTACGCGATGTATAAAATAATCCCGGCTTCATTTCCCAGCAGCGCATCTTCCGCCTCCAGCCCCATTTTAGCACGCAGGTTCTCCCGCTCAATCGATAATATGCTAAACTGATTCCGATTTTTTGGCCAAAAGAAAGGACACCCTATGTTTCCACAATGGGACAGCCAGCTACTGCTTCTGATCCAAGAATATTTCCAAAATGACTTCCTCGATACCTTCTTCGTTGCGCTGACTTCAGCCGGTGACAAGGGCTATCTCTGGATCGGACTGGGTGTGCTCCTGATTTGCTTCAAAAAGACCCGCGCGACCGGCGTACTTTTGCTGATTTCGCTCCTGCTCACACACATCATCAATACCGTCTGGCTAAAAGAAATTGTCGATCGCCCCCGACCCTACGAGGTCCTCCCGCAGATACGCAATCTCGTGGGCATTCAAGGTGAATCCTCATTTCCATCAGGTCATGCCGCCACGGCTTTCGGCAGCGCCTTCGTTCCCGCCCTCCGCCATCCCGGCTGGTTTCGTTGGACGGTCCTGCCCGTTGCCCTGCTCATGGCCTTTTCCCGTTTATATGTCGGAGTCCATTATCCTCTGGACGTGCTGGTGGGCTCCCTGATTGGTATCCTGATTGCTTCGCTGGTCGTTTATTTCGGCCAAAGAATAATTCGCAATTACCACATGCATAAGCTGAGCCCGGTGTAGGGGGTGGGTTCCGAGGCGAGCTCTGAGGCGAATTTTTGGCCGTTGCAATCTCGGCCTCAGAAAAGTATAATCTGACTTCAGAGATCTGCGGGTGTAGTTCAATGGCAGAACATCAGCTTCCCAAGCTGAATACGGGGGTTCGATTCCCCTCACCCGCTCCAGTGTTAGAGCCCGTGGCCGTAGTGGTTTGCGGGTTTTTTGTTGCACTTTTTGTTGCACTTTTTGTTGCACTTGTGAACTGGTTGCTATGGAAAGATTCAAATTAAATCCTTGCTCCCAGGACTCCACTGTATCTACGAGGGCCTAGTAGCAAGGACTTGATTAAAAAAACAACATAAGTAAATACTACTGTTGCCTAATCATCATAAAGCAAACACTATAGTTCTTCAACGCCAGACTCATCCCCTGACCAAATCTCCACGGTCATGCCCGCGGGAGATATCAACCG
>CAZJTS010000013.1:0-20911 GCA_964548975.1 uncultured Fastidiosipila sp. | reverse complement strand
CGCCTGGACACTGAAGTAGATGCCGTCGATGATCTTTTCTTTGGCCAAAAGATCGACCAGCTTCATAGAGTCATGCGCGATGACTTCGGCGGCGCGCAGCATGGCGTCGGGATCTTCGAGGAAGAGGCGGGCGAACTTGTCGTTATTGTCTTCGACCTCATCGAAACGCAGGCGGATGAAGTTCAAGGGTGAAAACAGGCTGTAGAACATCATGACTTCGTCGCCCAGGTGCTCGCGGATCGCCTTCACGTAGTCGAGCTGCTTGCTGTACCAGACGTGATCGTCCGCGATGGGTTGGATGCGGTTGAGGTCCTCGACGGTTTCGATCACGCCTTTGAGCATGGAGGGGTGACTGAAGAAGCCGTCGGACATGACTTTGACAAAGTCGGGTTGGAATTCATCGATGAAGGCTTTCTGGCCTTCGAGCACAGTGGGCAGGACGCTGTCGTCGGTAAGGCCCTCGTGGTGGGCGGCTGGCCCGACAAAGTGGTACCAGAAACCGACGGGTGGCCGGATATCTTCCTGGGCAAAAAACTGTTCCATCATTTCTTTACGGTTCATTTGGTTCTCCTTCTAGCGGGATCGCCCGCCAACACAAAATAATACTTAAGCGAACTCATCCGCCAGGGCTTCGAAAATCAGGCGACCGACGACGGAGCCGCCGTCGAGGACGCCGAGGCTTTTGTCGCCGTAATAGGCGGCGCGGCCGTGGACGGAGCGCATGTCGCGAGTCGACTCAGAGCCTTCAGCGGCAGCGTCAGCAGCAGCGCGGAAAGCAGAAACACCGTCCTCCGACAGACGACTGTTCAACACTTCAACTGCCGGCAAGAGTGCATCGAGGATGGTTTTCTCTCCGGCTTTGGAGCCGGCCTTCTGCATGATGAGTTTGACACCGGAATCAAGCGCGTCGGCCAAATCCGCAAGACCGGGCGACTCCACCTCTTTCAGGTGCTTCGCCATGCCCATAAAACAGAAGGACAGGATCGTGCCGAGCGAAGACGGTGCGGCTTCGTTCATGGTGCCGGAGGCTTTGTGGAGTAAACGGGCCAGCGGCAGGTCAAGAGACTCATCGGCCATGTCCGCCACCGCAGCGAAACCGTCGCTCATCGAGATGCCGAGATCGCCATCGCCATTCACCTGATCGAGTTGGATCAGGTAGTCGCGGTTCTCCCGCATCCGTTCTGCAATTTTGCGTAGCGCCCGCGCTACATCTTGATTCGTCATAGGTCACCTCACAGATTCGAATTTGTATAGAAGGGCGTGCGTGCAGGAGCTCGGAGCAGCTCTTTTTGCTCCCCTTCGAGCTTGAAGATCGTGACCGAGAGGCCGGCCATCTCCATCGAGGTCGCGTATTCGCCGACGTGCGGCATGAAGACCGTGACACCGATGTCTTCGAGCAGTTGATGCAAGCGTCGATACACGATCAGGAGTTCTTCTTTGGGGGTTGCCCCGAGGCCGTTGACCAGGACGGAGACTTCGTCACCTTTGGCCAAAGTCAACTCAGCGTTAATCTTCTCAAAAGCGATTTCCGCAATCTCGTCCGCGGACTTCATGTCGCTGACTTCGATGCCGGGCTCGCCGTGAATGCCCATACCGATCTCGATCTTGCCTTCAGGAATCTCGAAGGTCGGCTTGCCGACTTCCGGGACGGTACAAGCCGAAAGCGCAAAACCGATGGTGCGGAGATTGGCCAGCGCCTTCTCGGCGGCTTCGGCGACGGCATCGAGGTCACCGCCCTGTTCGGCCACTGCACCCGCGATCTTAAACGCGTAGACCATACCGGCGACGCCGCGGCGTTTGTCGGCATTCTCAGGGGGTGATGAGGCGACATCGTCCTTCACGCGGACGGTGCGGGTCTTGATATCATCGAAATCCACATCTTCGATCGCCAGGTCGAAGTTCAAGTTATCGCCGCCGTAGTTGCCGTAAAGGCAGAGGACGCCGTTACCGCGGTCGCAGCCGCGGATCATATCGGCCATTTTGCTGGCGGATGGGGAGGCGAAGACGTTGCCGACCGCACAGCCGTCCAGGAGGCCTTCGCCGACATAACCGAGGAAAACGGGTAAGTGCCCGCTGCCGCCGGCGGTGACGATGCCGACTTTGCCCTCCCGGGTTTCGCCGGCGCGAACCAGAATTCGCTTGTCGCCGTTAAGGAACTTCACCTGATCGCCATAGGCGAGCACGATGCCCTCCATGGTTTCATCGACAAAGTGTTTGGGGTCATTCAAAATTTTCTTCATGCGTTTTTCCTTTCTTCGAGTACTTCTCTGACCAGGCGGATCCTGCCTAGGTCGATATCACCGGGCAGCGTACAGTCTGCGCCGATTATGAGGCCTTTCTCACCGAGACGTTCAATCACCTGCGAGATATGCTCACTAACTTCTTCTTTTGTGCCGTCGAACAACACACCACCTGCATTATCGAAGCCGCCCAGCAGCACCGCCCCCGGGAAGACTTCGCGGCCCATCTCGAGGGCCGGGTTATTTTGATGTTCACCCCAGTTCACGACTTTGGCCAAAAGCGGGGCAAAGCGCTCTAAATGAAGCTCATCTTTACAGACATGCAGGATGCTGTCGGGGAAAACACTCTGGGCGTGCTTGAAAATCTGCGCATCGTAGGGCTTGACGTGGCGCTCGTACTCCTCGTCGGTGAAGAGATAAGACTCGCCGCCGAGCGCGGAATAATAGATGGCATCGACGCCGCTGTCCTTCACCTGATCGATCAGGAGGCACATGGCGTCCGCGATGATCCCGAAGAGATGCGCCATGGCCTCAGGGTCCTCGCGCAGATAGCGCTGCAACAGAAGGGAGCCTTCACTATAACCGGCCGAACCGCCACGCGCATGCCAGGCCGAGGCGATCGTCCCATGCAGGGTCATAAGGATATAAGGCTCGCCGTCGAGGGCCTCGATTATGCGCCGAGTGGTCTCGACCTGCTTACGAATCCACGGCGCATCTGCCGTGACGGGCTCCAGCTTACGGAAGTCCGCCGCCTCGCTGATCTCCACCTCATAGGGGAAGATGTTCTCGTTCATGATCTTGAAGAGGTCCACCTGCGTCTCGTCATAAAAGGCTTTATGGTAGCGCACGGTGTCCTCAACACTTGCGAATGATTCCTCGGGGAAGTGGTACCAGAATCCCATCGGTAATCGGTCCGGTGCTTTACCGGCCAAAACCGCCTGTACCCGTTCTTTACCTGTCATCAGCTGACCTCCGTTACTCCGTCATGATCTTCAGTATTTCTATATCCGTGGCGCGCATCCCGTGTCGGGCCATGCGGCCGATATTCTGAATTGTCTCTTCCACATCCGCACCGACCAGCCCCTCACCGGGCTGGAACGTGTGGCCGTTCTCGGCCATATGAATCGCCATCAGCATGTTGTCCAGACCCATGGCGATTTTGGAGGCGCAGGAGCCTTTGGCCCCGTCACACACCATCCCGCCAATCGTCGAAATGATGTTGGTAATAATCATCGTGATGGTGTCGTAATCGAAGCCCTTCAGGTAGCCGATGCCCGCCCCCGCGGCAGCCGAGGCACTGACCACGCCGCAAAAAGCCGAGAGCTTCCCGATAAAACGTTTCTGGTGAATCGCGGTCAGGTTCGACACGATCAGCGCGCGGTAGAGCGCCTCGTCGGACACTTCCATGTCGCGCGCGAATTCAATCAGCGGAATCGAGACCGTCATGCCCTGATTTCCGGAACCGGAATTGATCACCACCGGCAGGCTGGAGCCACCCATGCGGGCATCCGAGCCGGCGGCGGTGTAGGCTTTGGCCCGGGTGCGAGGATCGGTTGCATCACCGGTCCGGAGCAAAGTCCGTCCGATTTCGGCTCCATAATGATTCCGCAGGCCCTCCTGCGCAATGGCGGAATTATAGTCTACCTGCCGCTGCAGAACTTCGGTCAACGTCGAGTCGAGCTCCACCTCGTCAGCGAATTCCAGGATCCGCTTCACGGACAACTGACTCAGATCCAGGACCGTATCATGGATTGAGTCGATCTGATTATCCAGGATCACAACGCCGTTTTTCACGACCCGATTGATCCGCGTATGGTCGTACTTGATCTCCACGGAAGCCGTTTCGCCTTCACCGGCAAGCTCCATGCGCAGATACAGGTTTTCCTCGTCCGGAACCAGAATAGTCCTTATCCGAGGCAACAGACTTTGCGCCAGCCCCAGCTGCGCCTCGGTGATCTCGTCCAGGACCTCGAGGCCCCGCACCGAGCGACCGCCCGCGATCCCCATTGCCGCCGCGATTGCAATGCCGCGTTGGCCACCGGAGTTCGGCACCACCACGCCTTTGACGTTCTTGATAATGTTGCCGCTACAGTGGACAAGCACCTCGTCGATCGCTTCCGGGTCGATCGCCAATTCCTCTCTCGCCCGGGCGCCGGCCAAAGCGATCGCTATCGGCTCAGTACAACCCAGTGCGGGCAGCAGCTCGCCCAGTAGGATACGGCGGAAATTTTCCTTGATCTTTAACTCCATTACTCCTCTCCCAGGTAGGCTTTCTTCACATCGTCGTTTTTCAGGAGCTCCTGACCGCTGCCGGTCAGCCGGACTCGGCCGGTCTCGAGAACATAGCCCCGATCCGCGATTGACAGCGCCATCGAGGCATTCTGTTCGACCAGCAGGATGGTCATCCCGCTTCGTTTCACGCGCAGGATCAGCTCGAAAATCTCTTCGACGATAATCGGCGCCAGGCCCAAAGACGGCTCATCCAGCACAAGCAGCTCAGGATCCAGCATCAGGCCGCGCCCGATCGCCAGCATCTGCTGCTCACCGCCGGATAAAGTCCCGCCGGCCTGTTTCAGCCGTTCTTTCAAGCGGGGAAACAAAGTATAGACCCGCTCATAATTTTCTTTGTTCTGGGTTTTGGCCGCAAAAGCGCCCATGCGCAAATTCTCTTCGACCGTCAGCTCCGGGAAAATCTTCCGGCCTTCGGGCACATGCGCAATTCCCAGCTGCACGATCTTATGCGCCGGCATGCGGGTGATGTCCTGGCCCTTGAAAGACACAGTCCCGCCGGCCTTATCGACCAGACCTGAAACGGACATGAGGGCGGTGGTTTTGCCCGCGCCGTTGGAGCCGATCAGGGTGACGATTTCGCCCTCCCTAACCTCGAACGAGGCCTCAGTCAGCGCGGAGATGTAACCGTAATTGACGGTGAGATTCTGTACTTCCAACATCGCCATTTTAAGCCTCCTTCCGCTCGATGAAGCCCTTGCCGAAATACGCCTCCGCCACCTCGGGATCGTTCTTGATCATTTCGGGCTCCCCTTCGGCAATCTTCTTGCCGAAGTTCAGAACCATGATCCGCTCGCAGGTGCTCATGACGAATTTCATATCATGTTCGATCAGGGCGACCGTGTAGCCCTGACTGTTGATCAGCTTGATAAAGTTACTCAGTTCCCGGGATTCGTGTGCGTTCATACCCGCCGCTGGCTCATCCAGCATCAGAAGTTTAGGATCCGTGGCTAAAGCCCGGGCTATCTCCACTTTCCGCTGCATCCCGTACGACAGGTTCCCGGCTTTCGTGTCCTGCTGTTCTTCCAAGCGCAGCATATGTAAAAGCTCCAGCCCGCGCTCGTGAATCAGCTTCTCATCCTCACGGAAACGCTTATTCCGGGCAATCGCATCGAACATATGCGTCTTGGTTTTCGTGTGGAAACCGATCTTCACATTGTCCAGCACCGTCATGTAATTAAAGAGCTTAATATTCTGAAAGGTGCGGGCCAGACCCAGGCGACAGATCTCCTCGGGCTTCTTACCCACGAGATTCGTTCCCTCGAAATACACTTCGCCCGCAGTCGGCCGATACACACCGGAACACATGTTGAAGAAGGTCGTCTTACCGGCCCCGTTCGGACCGATGATCCCGAAGATCTCCCCCGCCTCAATATTCATCGTGACGTCGTCAACCGCTTTCAGACCGCCGAAACGGATACTCAGATTCTTCACATCGAGTAGACTCATACGCCGCCTCCTTCCGAAGGTTCTGCAGGATCCATCTCAGCCGCAGGCAGGTCGGACGCAGGTACCGTCACCGGCTCCCCCTCCGCTATCGGCTTCTTCTTGCGCTCGCCTTTGGCCGCTAAGACAGAATTCGAAGCACCGATCAGGCCCTGCGGTCTGAGCCACATCATGGCAATGATGAGGACACCGTAAGCCACGAGCCGGAATTGCGAGATCGGGCGCAGGAATTCACTCAAGGACACGACAATGACCGAACCCACAATCGGGCCCGGCAAGGTACCCAGGCCGCCGATAATGACCATGGACAGGATGTTGAAGCCTTCGTCCAAAGTAAAGATCGTCGAATCAATAAACTGATAATACGGCCCGTAGGCGGCACCGATGATGCCGGCCCAGAAGGATGCGTACATGAAGTTCAGGGCTTTGTAGCGGGTCAGTTCCACACCCAGCGACTGCGCCGCCTGCTGATCCTCACGGATCGACATCCACGCACGCCCCACGCGTGACTTCAGGATGCGGCTCGTCACGAAAAGGAAGAGCACCGCCAGTCCCAGAAAGATATAGAAATAATCCGCCGGCTTACGTATATTGATGCCGAAGAAATTCGGTGCCGGGATACTCTTGATCCCCATCGGGCCGCCCGTCACGGAGGTCCAGTTGAGCGCGATCAGGCGAATAATCTCGGAGAAGCCGAGCGTCACGATCGAGAGGTAAATACCCGACAGTCGATACGTCGGCACAGAAACCAGAAAGCCGACCACTGCGGTCAGGAGACCGCCCGCCAGCATAGCAATCCAGAAAGGCACGCCGAGCCTGGTCTGCAGAATAATACAGGTGTAGCAGCCGACCGCAAAGAAGCCCGCATGTCCCAGACTGAACTGATTCGTGTAGCCATTGATCACGTTGAGCGAGCCGGCCAAAACTGTGTAATACATCATCTGACAGAGGATACCCATCAGGTAGCCCGAGCTGATGAAGCGCGGCAGCACCAGCAACACGATCAGGAGCACAGCATAGAGCCCATAGCGCACAGGCTTGCTGAGATTTTCGAAGAAATTCATGATCCGATTCATGGTCTTGCCCCCTTCTTGGCTTTGAAGCCGGTGGGCTTGAAGATCAGCACCAGGATCAAGAAGACAAAGGCGAAGAGATCACGGTAACTCGCCTCAGTAAAGGAAATACCGAGGTTCTCAATCACCCCGATGATCAGGCCGCCGAGCGAAGAAAACCGTGTATCCGTGAGACCGCCCAGAACCGAAGCCGAGAAGGCCTTCATCCCCAGAGGGCCGCCCATTGTCGCCTGCAGTGTCTGATAATAGATAGACAGGAGTACGCCCGCCACGCCGGCCAAACCACAGCCGATCACATTGCCGAGCAAAGCGTTCAATTTCACATTAATGCCCATTAGGGAAGCCGCGGTTTTGTCCTGACTCACCGCCCTTAGAGCAATACCGTATTTCGTCTTATTAAAGAAGAGCGCCAGACCCGTCGACAGCAGAATCACAACCAGCAAAATAACAATCTGCAGTTGTGAAATTCTCACCGGACCCAAGTCATAGAATACATTATCAATAATACCGATCATCGGTTTCTGATTCGGCCCGAACACGATCTGCGCCAGATTTTTGATCACCATCGCCATCCCGATCGTACAGATCAGACCGATGTGACGCGGCGCGGACAGAAAGCGCTCGTAACAGACCTTATAAATAATGATGCCCAGCAATCCTGAAATAATGAAACCGGCCACAATCCCCAGAATGAAGTTATTGCCGACCAGCTGAAACACATAAAAAGCGGCGAAAGCCCCGACCATGATCACATCGCCGTGGGCAAAGGTCACCAGTCCGACAACACCGACGATCACGGAATAGCCCAGAGCCATCAGCGCATAAATCGACCCCTGAGTCAGACCGTTCAGTAGGATTTCCAAGTAATAAGCCATTCAGTACTCCTAAATGGGAAAGGCTCCGGAGCCGGGACAGAAATGCCAATACCCGGCCCCGAGCCTAACCTGCTACGTGTCTGAGGCTACTAATCTGCGTAATCGTAGCCTTCTACCTGGACCCAGGCACTGTCCTGGACCTGTGCGATGATATATTTGCGGCTGATGTCGCCTGCAGGATTGAACTTGATCGGGCCGGTCATACCGGTGTAATCGGTTGCGGCCACCTGCTCGCGAATCGCTTCACGGGTGATATCGCCGTCGATCTTACGGATCGCTTCGGCCAAAACATAGACACAGTCATAAGCACACACAGGGTGAACCGTGGGCATGAAGCCGGCTTCCTTCTCGAACGCTTCCGCCCAAGCCATGTCATCTTCATTGGTCGGATCGAAGAAGAACGGTGTCGAAGTGTAAAGATTCTCTGCCGCATCCGCGGACAGCTCGATCAGCTGCTCTGAAGCACCGGGCCCCAAAGTCGAAATCTGCACATCCGTCCAACCGGACTGCTGCATTTGGGTCAGCACTTTTGGCACTGCGCCCTGGTCCAGAATGACGATCGTGTCAGGGTTACCGGCACGGACTTTCGTCACCACGGACGAGAAGTCGGACTCACCGTCCACATAATTCGCATCAGCGACGAGCTCCAAGCCCGCTTCCTCGAAGGTATCCGTCAAGGCCTTGTAGCTGGACTGACCCCAGTCGGAGTTGATGTAGATGACGCCGACTTTTTTCGCGCCCATTTTTTTGGCCAAAATATAGTTCGCAAAGAACGGACCCTCATCAGCCTGACGACCCATGATGCCGAATGTGTAATCACTCATCCCTGCATAATCCGGGTTCGAAGCGGTCGGTGACAGCTGGACCAGGCCGGCTTCATCGACGATCGGGGCGTTCGCCATGGATGCGCCCGAAGTGAAGTCACCGATAATCGCCATGATCTCGGAGTCATCCGCGAACTGTCTGGCAAGAATCGAGCTTTCTTTGGGCTCGCCCTTCGAGTCACTGACGACGATCTCAATCGGCCGGCCGTTGATGCCGCCATTGCTGTTGATCTCGTCCGCCGCCATCTTCGTGGCGATCTCGAAACCCTGACCATACTCTGCATTCGTACCGGTCAAAGGCGCCAGCAATCCGAACTTGATCGGCTCACCTTCCGTGCCTGTACCCGGCTCACCTTCAGTTCCGGTCTGACCCGGCTCAGGTGCTGCGGTCGTTTCAGGTGTGTTGTCGCAAGCGGCCAGAGCGCCCAGTGTCAGGGGCAGCACCAGCAACAGCGCCAATAATCTCTTTTTCATTTTCACCTCCACATGTGTAAGGTTGTGCCGGCCGAAATCTGCGGGGCACATGACTTCTCTCTCTGGAACAATCTTACTCAGACAAACCCGGAAAATGCTGTGGCTAGCAGTCATTCCCCTCTCGGCTGAGCGTCGTTCTCTGGGCCGATGATCTTAAGAGTCAAACTCTTAAATGCATTCTAGCACCTCACACATGTACAGCACAGTTATTGCAAATTCATCTGTAATTTCTCAACTAGTCATGCTATAATGTAGTCAAAACGCTAGTATTATCAGTAATGTTATCAGGGTACTGATAGGCTGTCAACAGCAACTCACACAAGTTTAAGAACATTTAAGACGGAAAGTTAGGAATTTCGTTATGGTAGTCATCACCAAAGAGGATAATCTTCGCCAACAGATCTATAAAGCCGTGGTTTTGGACATAATTACGGGGCGTTATCCCCCCGATGCTATCCTCAACGAATCAGCTTTGATCAAGGAAACGGGCTTCAGCAAGTCCCCCGTCCGAGACGCGCTCATCGAGCTCTGCAAAGACGGCATCCTGGTCAATATCCCCCGCTTCGGCTACCGCGTCACGCAATACACCAATCGCTGGTTCGAGCAGGTCAAGGACTTTCGTATCTGTATTGAATTACATTATCTGGAGAAAAACTGGTCCAAAGTCAATCAGGACCTCGTCGATCGCTTGCGCCACGCCCTGGAACATGAAGCGCCCCAGGATCGCCCTTACACTGCCGATGCGATCGAGCATTGGATCCGGAATCAGCGCTTTCACCTGACTTTGGCCAAACACTGGCAAGACGACTACTTCTACGACATGCTGGAAACCGCCCTGAGCCGCCAGACCATCGCCTACGCCCAGTTCTACTGGCAGAAGTGGCAGACGTCCACATTCCCGCTGGACGTCGCCGAACATAAGAACTTCATCGCCGCGCTCGAAGCCCGCGACCTGGCCAAAGCCCGGACCGCCCTACTTCAAGACCTCCAGGTCTTCACCCCGATCGCGGAATAATCAGCTTAGCTGAAAGCTCTTGGGAAAAAGAGATGGATCAGGAGCATCACGACCGCCAGCGCAGAGAAGATCTTATGCACCAGGAAGACATTCTTCTTCTTGAGTTTATAGTACATACCACCCGTCACCATCGCGATAATCGCAGTCAGCGCCAGCACCGGCCCGGTATGCAGCCTGAGGTTGAAGCCGAACGCCATATAACCATGTACGAGCGCCACGATAACCATCAGGATCCCTAGGGGCTTGTGGAACGATCTCAGAAAGCGGATGAAGTTGAGATAAGCTTTGCTTTTGGTCTTCAGCACGTACTTATTCAGTCGCACGAGAATCCACGGTAGGACCAAGATCCCTAGAAGCACTACGTTGAGCCAGCCAAGAAATGAAAACATCGGTTTCCTCCTAAGTTTTGAATCGAATTCGTATAGTATGCAGTTTTTGCTGGGAAAATCATAACATAGGGCAGCGAATACCGTCACCTACTATTTGTAGCCCCTCGACGCTCCTCGATGATAAACCGTGGTCTCGATTTCAGGTTATGCGCAGCATCGATCTATATTTCTGGTCTCGATTTCAGCTTATGCGCCCAGTCTCACCAAACTCGAAAAAATGTCCGAAACGCAGTTATATAATTAATTACTTTGTCCAAAATCTCGAATATGGTGAAACCGTCATTCGCAACATATTACCTTGGCCAAAATCTCGAGTATAGTGAGAACGTTCCGATTCACAGCATATTACCCTGGCCAAAATCCCGAGTATGGTGAGAACCCAAAATCCCCAACATATTACTCTGGCCAAAATTCCGAGTTTTGCAAAAGCTCAGAACCACCCCCACCTCAATACCCAACTCCACCACGGAACAGTATAATAGACAAAAACAGGAGGCACCTCGAACATGCTTAGGATCAAGGCAAAAATACTGAACCCGACCAAGTCGCCGATTTGGCGCAAGATTGAAGTCCCGGATAGAATTACGCTCTATGAGCTGCACCTGGTTTTGGCCATCAGTTTCGGCTGGCCGGGCAACAAGGAATTCTGCTTCAGGCTGAATCCTTCCGTTGTGTCGACCAGTGTCCATTTGTTGAGTAGAGATTTCCCGATGCTTGACGATGAGATGTTTATCGATTCTGTGCCGACGCTGGCAGCGATCTATATTTTCACCGGCGATGTTGAGTACATGTATGACACCGAGAGTGAGTGGCAGGTACTGCTCGAGGAAGTCGAGCAGATCAGAGAAGATATTGATTATCCGGAGCTGGTGAGGCACAGTGGCCCGAATCTCTATCCTGAGATCGAGAATCCGGAAATGCTGCTTGAGTACAAGAAACAGAATCCCGGCCAAAACTTCTCGAAAGCGGATACCAACGATGAACTGTACGAACTGTTCGCCGATGCGGATATTCTGGCGCCGTTCACCGTCTACCCGGAGACACTGAAGGAGTTCGATTTCGACGATATCATGGCGAGAGCGGATATTAACCGTGAAGCAAATGAGTATATCGAAACGCTTTTAGAGCAAATGGAAGGAGCTTCTGATATAGAAAAAGCTTCCATGCGCAATTACATGCGGGAGCACGTCAAGCAGATGCTCTACAACGAAGAAGAATATGACTACAATCCGTTGGTCGGCTTTGACGATGACGACGATGATGACGACGACGATTCCGGAGCGGACATACTGCCCTTCGAGGATCTGAAACGGCCAAAGAAATAGTTGAACTTACAGATTCACGTCCCTCACTGATCCGCGTTGGATCAGGGGGGCTTCGAGATAAACGGTTTCAGGTGTGTAGGTTGAGCCTTTTTGCTCGATACGTTCGAGCAGAATGCGCATGCCTTGCTGGACCAGTTTGAACATGCTACGTTCGACCGAGGTGAGGTTCATGGCAGCGTAGACCGGGTTTTTCCAGTTGTCGAAGCCCATGATTGAGAGGTCGTCCGGAACTTTCAGCCCCTGCTCGAGCATCACGCGCTCGACACCGAAAGCCATCTCGTCGTTGAAGGACAGGAGGGCGGTCGGTTTGTGGGCGAGAATTTCAGGCGCCAAGCGGACCGCACTTTCGAAGCGGAAGTTCCCTTCATAAACAGGAATAGCAGCAGGGTCCAGCCCGGCATCGGCCAAAGCACGGGTCCAGCCCTGATGGCGCATCCGGTTGGACGTCCGATGCGGCGGACCTTCGAGGACCACAATCCGGCGATGCCCGTGCGCCAACAGGTGCTGCATCGCGCGATACATCGCGTCTTCCTCATCGATCTGGACGGTGTCGACGGCGAGGTCCGGGTGGCGGTTGATGGTGACGACGGGGATGGCTTTGGCCAGGACTTCCTCTAGAAAAGGGTCGTCGGCCTCACTCTGGGTAATGGCGATGATGCCGTCGAACATCATCGGGTTCAGCGAGCCGGCCTCGTGGTGGTCGATGCCCTTGACGACGACCAGGAACTTCTCCCGAATCACGCCATAGACAGCGGTGACGACCTCGTGGAGGACCTCGGGCGAGGTCATTTCGTTGATAGTCGAAAAATAAATCGCAAGCATGCCGGAGCGGTTGCGCTTCAGGTTCACAGCCGCAGTATTGGGCATGTAGCCTAGGCGCTCGGCCGTCTCCAGCACGTGCTGTTTCGTCTTTTCGTTCACGACGGTCAGGCCGTTCAGCGCGCGCGACACGGTCGAGTACGAGACACCTGCCTCGCGGGCGATGTCTTTAATTGTGATCGCCACCGGCAACCTCCGCCTCATTCAGGGCGAATCTCAGCTCCAGCCAGTCCCCTGCCGCCTGCGGCCAGTTCGCGGCGCGCGGGTCGATATGTTCTCCGTTGCCTTCGTCCGTTTCTTCGGTGGCCAAAGCCAAGCCATGCGGCCCGGTCTCATACACGTGGAACTCCACAGGCACCTCCGGCTGCTTCTCGCGAATCTGCTGGACGAGCAGCAAGCTGTTCTCCACCGGCACGGACTGGTCGGCCCAGGTATGCCAGATGAAGCAAGGTGGCAGGGCGGAATCCTCAGTCACCAACAACTCAAGCGAAACATCCGCCTCGCTATACGGCAGGCCCTCTTCCTTCGGCCCGAGCAAATTCGCCATCGACGACTTCGCCGCGTGCTTACCGGCCGAAACGACCGGATAACTGAGTAGCAGCCCTTGAATCGGCTTGAGTTCAGGCTCCAGGAGCAAGCCTTCCCAGAAGTCTCGGCGGGACCAGTACACCCCATAGGTCAAGGCGAGGTGGCCGCCTGCGGAGAAGCCCATGACATAAATATTCCGGCCATCGACCCCGAGCTCCGACGACTGCTGCTGGAAGTACTGCACCGCCGCAGCCAACTCCACCGTTGCCTGGGGGAAACGGGCGGGCGCCACCGAATACTGGAGCACCGCCACGTGCATGCCCCGCTTCTGAAACACACGAGCAATCGGCTGCTGCTCACGAGGCGACCGCCATTGATAGGCCCCGCCCGGGCAGATCAGCAACAAAGGCCTGGGGCCAGCCAAGCTGTTCTCATAAAAGTCACAGCTGACCGTTTGGCCTGAGCTTTGGCCGGCAATCTCAAGGGTTCGTTTATTCATAGCCTTAACGCCCGTCCAAAAACGCTTCGATCTGGCCTTTGCTGACCCCGACGCCGCCCTGGGAATCGAGCTTTCGCCCCTCCATCCGGAATGCCGGCAGATACCAGACATCGTTCTCTTCGTAGGCGTAGGTGTTGCCCTCTTCCTGGACGTCCCTGTACTTGCCAGACTCGATAGCTTCGAGGAATACCTTCGGATGAACGATGCCCTCGATGTAGTCGGCGAGCACCTCCGGGTCCTCCACGTCGATCCGGTCGGTGTGGACCGCGTCGAACATGCGCTCGTGGTAGCGGTGGATGTCGGCGCCCTCGGCTTTGGCCAAATAATAGCCCTGGATCACCAAGTCAGTGTGGGGCGGATGCTCCTCCGGCCGCGGGTGGGCCTCGCAGGGACGCCAGATCACCTCGATATCTTCGTAGCGGGGCAAGAGCTCCATGAGGTCCTCGTAACCTTTCTTGCAGTAGGGACATTCGTAATCGAAAAACACTTCTAACTGACGCATATTGGTCTCCTTCTCTGGTTTTGCGTCTATTATAACTGGCACGGGACATGGATAATGTGACCTTTCGGTGGGCGCGGGGGCTTGTCAGGGGCCGGGACGGGCGGTATCCTTAGGTTTATTAATGAATTTCATGAAGGGGGAGTTATGGGTTCGAAGCGTCCACTGCGTTCGATAATTCAGGTCGCCCTTTCGCTGGGTCTGGCGCTCTCTCTCACCGCTTGTTCAAGTGTTCAGAAGGTGATAAAAAGTCCTCCGACCACCCGTTTAACGACCGCCCGCGTGCAGCCGGTCACGCCTGAAGACCCCATGAATAACGCCTATTTCATGCCTCTGGAAGTCGGAACGCTGGTTACTACGGAAGATGTCACTGACTTCTACCTCTATAAAGAGAACCTGATCGAGATCGGCGATCCTGCCATCGATGACCTCATTCGACAGGAAGTTTCGAGCTTCTATAAAGAGTTTCAAAAAACCAAAACCGTCGCTAACACCATTCCCGAAGACAAATCCATCCTCCTGATCGATTGCGCCACCTACCGCATTGACTCACAGCGCTTCACCTACGTGATCCGGGCCTATCAGCTGAACGCCGGGGACGCCCATGGCAACACGGAACATAAGACGCTCTACTTCGACCGCGAAAGCGGCAATCGGCTCTCACTAGATGAGATTCTGAGTGACAGTTACCTGAATGTGCTGTCCGAGCTCAGCGATACTTACTTCCGCGAGAGTCCAACGTACCAAAGCATGGTGGATTCCGAACTCTACCGGGACGGCATCACCCCTTCAACCGATAATTACCGTGAGGTCGTCGTCCACGAGCAGGGCGTGAATGTGATTTTCCCACGCTATCAGCTTTTTTCCGGCAATTTCGGCTCTCCCACAGTGAGCCTGTCGCTGAACGATCGGCTTCAGTTAAGGACGAAAGAAAAACAAGTCAGAGAACCTGTTATAGAAACTGAAACCGAGGCGCCCACCCCGACACCTCAAGCGACCGCAGCAACCGAAGCGCCGCCGCAAACCCCCACCAAACTGATCGCCCTCACCTTCGACGACGGCCCTTACAGCCCCGTCGATCAGGCGATAATGGACGCCGCGGCCGCTGTGGGCGGGCACGTCACGTTCTTCTGGCTCGGTAGTCGCCTGAATGCCTACCAGGACACCGTTAAGCAGGCCCAGGCCGCCGGCCACGAAATCGGTAATCACAGCACGCGGCACTTCCCGCTCACCAAGCTCGCCCAGCCCGGCGTAGCGGCCGAACTGACCGGCATGGACACCCTGCTGGAGCAGATCACGGGCATCAAGCCCGCCTTCGTCCGCCCGACCTACGGCGCCTTCAATGACATTGTGAAAGCCACCGCCGCCCGCCCCCTCGTCAACTGGTCCGTCGACACCGAGGACTGGCGCTCGCAGGACGAAGAAGCGATCTATCAGGCGATCATGAAAGGTGCTGAGGACGGCGCGATTGTGCTCATGCATGATATTTATCTGGCCACAGCCGCCGCCGTCACCCGCGCGATACCCGATCTGGCCGCGCAAGGTTACGAATTCGTCACGGTCTCCGAGCTCCTGGCCCGGCGCGGACGCACGCCCGCCCCCGGCGAAATCGTGTGGTCTGTCCTACCCTAGATAGGTATACATCAGGATATCCATCTGATCCTGCGTCACCCCGACACCTGGCTCAGCGTCCAGCGTACGCCCCTCGATCCGGAAGGACGGCAGAATACTGACCTCCTGCTCCAGCGCATAGCGGTGAACTTCCTCGATCTCCGCCTTATACTCTTCACTCTCGAGCATCGCCTGAAACAGCTCCGGGTCGATCAAGGGTGCCACATATTCGGCCAAAGCCGCCGCATCCCCGATATCAATATCGTCTTCGTGGACGGCCTTGTACATCAGATCATGGTAGGCCAGGAGGTCGATGCCCTGGTCTTTGGCCAAAAAGAAGCCCCGCCTACAATATTCCGTATCGGTCGTGAACTCGCCCGGCTCCTCCTGCACAGCGGTCGGATACCAGTCGATCACGATGTCGCGGTAGTGGGTCATGAGCTCCTGAAGCTCAATATGGGCCTTGCGGCAATAGGGACATAGATAATCGAAAAACATCTCCAGATGCCGGATGCGAAACTTGCCATAGAAGCGTTTTTGCATGTGAAATCTCCTTGTGGTTAATACATCCATTATACCGCGCCGAAAATAATGCGGCCTCCCCCGGCAAGCAACGGGGAAGGCCTAATAGAAAGGAAACTATAGATGGAACAGACTAACCCAGATCCAGCTTTAGTTGTTCGGGTTTCATCCAGCCATTGCGCCGGAAGAAACTACCGATGACAGGCGTAAGCACTGCCGGCAATATTATAGCAACAAGTGCGACGCCTAGCCAGTCCATTATGCCGGGTTGTATCGCAGCGGCGCCTTTGGCCAAAGCCTGCTCACTCGGCATAAACCAACCTGTGATAACGCCGATCGGGCCCACCAGACCGGAGGTACCCATACCGGCCGCAACGGGCGGGCCGTTCATTTCGATCCGGAATAAAACCGTCGCAATCGGGCCGGTGATAGCCGCGACGAGCGTCGGGGGAATCCAGATTTTCGGGTTCTTCAGAATATTCGGCACCTGCAACATCGACGTGCCGAGCCCTTGGGCCACGAGGCCGCCCACCCGATTCTCTCTATAGGTCATGACCGCAAAGCCCACCATCTGGGCACAGCAGCCGGCAAAAGCCGCGCCGCCCGCCAGGCCCGTGAGGCCGAGCGCCGCGCAGATCGCCGCCGAGCTGATCGGCAGCGTGAGCGCCATACCCACGATGACGGACACCAAAATACCCATGACCAGCGGCTGCTGATTCGTCGCCCACATGATCGCGTCGCCGACCGAAGTCGCGACTCTGCCGATCCCGGGCGCCAGGAAAATCGCCGCAACACCGCCGACGATCATGGTTGTGGCCGGGGTGACCAGGATGTCCACCGGGGTCTCTTTCGAAACGGCTTTACCGAATTCAGCGGCGATCACGGTGACGAAGAAGACGGCCAAAGGCCCGCCGGCCCCACCGAGCGAGTTCGCTGCCATTCCGACGCCGGCCAAAGTAAAGAGCACCAACGGCGGCGACTTCAGTGCGTAACCGATCGAGAGCGCCATCGCGGCACCGGTAGCCGACGAGGCAAATGCGCCGATCTGGACCAGCCGTTCACCGATGACATTGGCACCGATGAGTGTGCCCAGGGTATTGAGAATGGTACCGATCAGCAGCGAAGCGAAAAGACCGAGCGCCATGGCGCCCAGGGCTTCGATACCGTATCGTTGGAAAGTAAAACGGATGTCTTTTCTCTCCAGGAATGAGACTTTGCGGGGTGTGCTTCGTGTCATAATAGCTCCGTAAATGTATGCTCTTGCGTGTTACTTGTTTGATCCATTATAGAACATTTGAAGCAAAATCCTGCTGACGTATCGCAAGGGCGCTGATCCAGGCGGATTCCCATTGAAATGCACTGGAATTCCAGGGCGTAATATGCACAATGCATAATCCTTTCTAGAATTTTCCGTTACCCCATCAGATTGACCATCCGTACCTCTTAGATCAAAATAGTTATAGAAAACGATTTCTATAGCTGTTACTGAACAATCCAACGTGTAGCCGGGCTGAAGGCCTCAAGCAAGCCTCAATCCGAGAGCACACGCAGGGGGGAAAGATGAAAGTAACCATCAAAGACATCGCCGAGCGCTGTGCGACATCACCCGCGACCGTTTCCCGGGTTTTGAGCGGCTCGGATTACCCTGTGCGTGAAGACTTGAAGAATCGTATTATGAGCACCGCTTTGGAGCTGAATTATCGGCCGAATATCTTTGGCCGGCGCCTCCGCGGTATCGAGAGTCGTGAAGTCGGCGTCATTATTCCCAATCTTTCCAATCCCTTCTACGGCGAACTCCTGGACAGTCTCGAAGCCACCTGCTATGACCTGCATTTCAAACCGACCATTCGCTGCTCGCATAATCGGCAGGAGCTGGAGAGCCAACATTTCCAGGATTTTCAGGAGAGTCGGGTCTGCGGCATCCTGATCTCTTCAATTCATAATCACCAGGATGTCCTAAAGAATGCCGAGGGCGAGGCGAATCTGCCGGTGGTGTTCTTCGATCAGGGGCAGACCAATCCCGAGGATCGGTCGATGCGTGTCACTTATGATTTCCGTAAGGCCGGCTTCCTCTCAGCGAGTCACCTACTGGAAACCGGACATCGGAGTCTGGCCTATGTGCTGCCCTCTTTCGATCGACCGAGCCGCAAACAGATCTGCCGGGGAATCCATGTCGCAACTCTGCGCCATCCGGCGGTTGATTACCGGATTATTTCACTGGAGGACGACACACCGATCGATCTCCTGAATATTCGCAGCGTCTCAGAGAAGCTGGCGCAGAAAGTGCTGAAGCAGATTCGTGAGCTGGACGGATTGATCGTGCTGAATGATATTTTGGCCATCGGCATCATGACCGAGCTCAGGGCTTCGGGCATCCGGGTCCCGGAGGACATCTCCGTAATCAGTCACGATGACCTCTGGCTGGCCGAAATGGTGAGCCCCCGACTGACGACCGTGCGGCAGTCCGCCGCGGAAACGGGCAAGGCGGCCGTCCGCCTCCTGCACCGTCACCTGGCGCAGTCCCTGGAGGAGCGCACCACCGTTCTCATACCGGAACTCGTTGTACGGGAAACCGTACAGAATAGATATTATCGGGATAAGCAGCCTATAAGGAAGGGAGTTATGAGATGAAAGCAGGCAGTGTAATGGATCTTTATCGGGACAAGGTCTTCGGGATCATCGATAAGATTCACACGGAGGAGAAGGAGCGGATTTTGGCCGTCGCCGGGGTCCTGGCGGAACAGGTCAAGAAGGACCGTCTGATCTACGTCTTTGGCCCGGGCGGGCACAGCAATCTCGCAGCAATGGAGATTGTCTTTCGCGCCGGCGGCCTGATGCACGTCAACGCGATCCTGAATCAGGAGACGATGCTCAGTAACGGCGCGCTGAAGTCGATGCAGGTCGAGCGCCTGCCCGGCTACGGCAAGATCATTATCGAGGATTACGGGATCGGTGAGGGCGATGTCCTGATCGTGGTGAACGCCTACGGGATCAATTCGGCTACGATTGATGCGGCCCTGACGGCCAAAGCCCACGGCGCCACCGTTATCGGCATCTGTTCGTTCGAACATGCACAGAATACCCCGCCCGACCACGTGGCGCGCCACCCCTCGAAACAGAACCTCATGGACATCGTGGATTACGCGGTCGACTGCAAGATTGAAGTCGGCGATGCGGTCATCAAACTCGAGGATTTCGAGCAGAAGATCGGCGCGCTTTCGACCTTTGCGAATGCCTATGTCCTGAATTCGATCGTGGTTGAGACCATCAATCAGCTGGTCGACGAAGGTGTGAAACCGCCCGTCTGGATGAGCGGCAACGCTACCGGCGGTGACGAATGGAATCAGCAGTTCCTGGAGCGTTTCCGGAACCGCATCAAAATGCTTTAGGAGGATTTTATGGCCGGAGAAATCACTTACGAAACTCGTGAATACGAGCATGTCACCCTCAAGATCACCCCCACCCGCGAAATGATGGGTGTGGTCGCCGCCGAGGAGGCGGGCTATGCATTGCGCGAGCTCTTGGACCAATACGATCACATCAATGTGATGTTCGCAGCAGCGCCGTCTCAGCTGGAGTTCCTCCGTACTTTGGCCGACGTACCGGACATCGACTGGAGCCGGGTGCATGCATTCCATATGGACGAATATATCGGCTTGCCGGATGACTCGGAGGCGAGCTTCCGTCACTTCCTGGATCAGGCGTTTTTCAAGAAGCTGCCGCTCGGCAAAGTCTACTACATCAACGATGCGCCCGTGGCCAAAAGGCTGGAAAACTACACCAAGCTCCTGGAGCAAAATCCCCTGGACATTGTTTTCATGGGCATCGGTGAGAATGGCCATATCGCCTTCAATGACCCGCCGATTGCGGATTTCAAAGATACTGAAATCTTCAAGAAGGTGGCTCTGGATGAAATGTCCCGCCAGCAACAGGTTCATGACAAGACTTTCCCGAATCTGGACGCTGTGCCCACCGAAGCGTTTACCGTGACGATCCCGCCGATGCTCGCGGCCAAAAGACGCTTTTGCATCGTGCCCTCCAAGCTCAAAGCGGAAGCCATCCGCCAGGCCTTGGAAGGTCCCATCTCAACAGACTGTCCGGCCTCAATTCTGCGGACTGTTCCGACCGAAATGTATATCGACGAAGCGGCGGCAAGCCTCTTAGGAAGCAGGTCATAGGTGCGCTTCAATCGCGAAAACCTCCTCTATATGCTGGCCTTCGTGCCCGGACTCGCTGCGATCATCCTCCAGCTGCTGCTGGGGCAGTATTTTCACATCGTCGTCCGGCTGATCCTCGTGGCCATTCTGCTCTTTTTGCTGGTGAACGGTATCCGCCACTTCGCTGAGATGCCCCGCGGCCGCCATTTCTATGGTGTCCTGGAGCCGATCGCGGTGGCGCTGCCTGAGAAACTCATGGCAGGTGAGGACTTTCGCTTCTATTCTTCGATTCTGCTGGACCGCTTGGAGGAGGGGCATGCGACAGC
>CAZJTS010000012.1:0-21257 GCA_964548975.1 uncultured Fastidiosipila sp. | reverse complement strand
TTCCGCGGTCAGCGTAAATGGGTCAATTACTAAGGCAAGGAGATTAGATAGATGTCAATGAAAATGAAACCGATCACTTATTTCAGCCGTGCCAAAGACGGCCACAAACGCACCCCCGGCCAAATCGTGAGCCGTATCCTGCTCTATATCGTAGTCACCGTCGTAGCTCTGGGGATGATCCTCCCCTTTATCTGGATGCTGTCCGCATCCGTGAAAGCCGAAACCGAAGTCTTCAATTTCCCGATTCAGTGGATCCCCGAAGTCTTCCGCTTCGAAAACTACTCCGAAGTCTGGACCCGCATCCCCTTCCTACGCTACTACCTGAACACCATTATCGTTGCGGTCTCCATCACCGGCCTTCAGGTCCTCACATGCTCGATGGCCGCCTATGCCTTCTCCAAAATCCAGTTCCCCGAACGCGACAAGATTTTCCTGGGCTATCTGGGAACAATGATGGTGCCCTTCCAGGTCATCATGATCCCCCAGTTCCTGATCATCAACAAGCTGAACCTGGTCGATAAACTCGGTTCAGTCATCGTCATCGGCGCATTCAGCGCTTTCGGCGTTTTCCTCTATCGTCAGTTCTTTCTGACCGTTCCGGATTCGCTCTCCGAAGCCGCCCGAATCGACGGCAGTTCAGAGTTCGGGATTTATGCCCGCATAATCATGCCTTTGGCCAATCCCGCAACCGCCAGCCTCGTCATCTTCACCTTCGTCCATGCGTGGAACGACTTCCTCGGCCCCCTGATCTACCTGAATTCGGACCGGGTAAAAACCCTGCAGCTCGGCATGCGCAGCTTCCAGACACAATATAGCGCCAGTTACGCGCTCCTGATGGCAGCGGCAACCTGCGCAACGCTGCCCGTGGTGATCGTGTACCTGCTGGCGCAGGATCAGTTTATTGAGGGGATTGCTGCGAGCGGGATTAAGGGGTAGGTATAGAGCCATTTCTGTGGTCTGGATTGCAGGTTATGCGCTGAGGCGGAAAAGTTGTGGTCTGGATTGCAGGTTATGCGCTGAGGTGGAAAAGTTGTGGTCTCGATTACAGGTTATGCGCTGAGGCGGAAGATCAGTGGTCTGGATTGCAGGTTATGCGCTGCATTTCCACCTCGACTCACAATACTCGGATTTTTGTCCAAAGTAAGTAATTATATAATCCGCTTGGTCCATTTTCTCGAGTTTGGTGAGAAGGCGACGAAGGGGCCATCGGAGCGGCACACAATACTTGGATTTTTGGCCAAAGTAAGTAGTTATATAATCCGCTTGGTCCATTTTCTCGAGTTTGGTGAGAACGGCGATGGAGGAGGCCACCGCAGCGGTACACTATACTCGGAATTTTGGCCAGAAGTAAGTAGTTATATAATCTCGGGCCATTTTCCCGAGTTTTGTGAGAATGGACGATAGAAAGCGGTGCACAACCTGAAATTGCGACCACGAACCTAAGTTAAACCCTACTGCATCTGCTTACAGGACTCCGGGGTGAAGACCAGGACGCGGTTGGCGAAGGGGAAGCGTTCGTTGATCTGGGCGAACTCGTCTCCGCTGTCGATGAAGCGCATGGTGCCTGTGAGCAGGAAGCCGGTGCCGCCGGGGGTGAAGCCTTCGACTTTGTGGCTGCCGATGGTGATCTTGACCAGGGGGTTGGCTTTGGCGTTCTCCTCGGTGGTCTGCATGCCGGCGGCCGGGATCAGCAGGCGGTCGTCTTCGGTGACGGTGACGTAACTGTTCCAGGTGTTGGTGAGGTGGACTTCGTTATCGGCGGAACAGGTGGCGATGGCGACCAGGCCTTCGTGCCCCAGGCATTCAAGAAATTTTGCGGGAAACATGGTTGCCCTCCTTGGTTTTTGTTTAATTGTAGGGGAAATGGACCGGGCGGGTGAACGCATATGATAATCGTGAGGCTAGAGCAGTGTTCAGTTTCATTCAGTATTGATCGGCCAAAACCGACTTTTGGCCAAAGACAGGATTCCTTCTTGCCAATTGGTTTTCTGATTACCGCATGCTAAAATACATTAATCTGGTGTTGAAACGGCAAGGAGGTCACGAGTGAAGAAACGAACTCGGATCGTCATAGTATTTATTTTGCTCGCCGCACTTGTCTTCGGCTATGTGCGGGTGAGAAACCATTTAAGAGATGAAATGCAAGGGACATTGCGTGCCAGGTATCCGACGGATTCTTTCACGGTGGATAATGTGCGCCTGACTGTCTTGCCGCTCGGTGCGGAAGGTCTGGCACATGCCAGGCATGAGGATCTGGATTTTACCGTCCGCTTCATCAAGGGGCTTGGTGAAGAGGACGAAGTGACCGATGAATTCTACAAGGCTAGAAGTCTGAAGCACTACGACAGCCTGCTCGAGACTCGGATGGAGCGCTACGAGGACCTTATTGCCGCTTATTATCTCGAGCCGATTATTATCGGTAACGCAAGTTTGGATGCGGAGACCGGCTTCTATCCGGCGGTGGTGCATATTATGCTCGACCCTGAGATCAGTACGTCAGCGGAGTTTCTTACCACGGCCAAAGAAATCGCCGACTCCCTCCACAGTAACCCGCCTGAGGGCATTGATGCCTACCACTTTGTGAGTTTTCCGGGCAGTGTTTACGAATCGGACCTGCGTTCGATCGGGCTCGAGCCAGCGCTCCTGACCCGCCCGACACCGACCCCCGCACCGACACCTACACCCCGTCCGACCGTTGCCGGTACCGGAACTGAGACAGGGTTGACGACAGAAGAACCGACAACTACAAGCGCGACTGATGAAGAGCGTGAACAGGCGAAGCCTGCTTTCGCCTATGAAATCACTATCCTGACGGATAATTTCCGGACCGATGAGTCGCTTTTGCGAAACGGCCTCAGGACTGTAACCTACACCAGCAGAGAATTACAGCGCTTGGCCGCGACTTATCAGCTGGATAGTGAACAGGCGGACCTGCTCGACAACGCCAGGAGCAGACAGACGGCGGATGTTGCCATTACCGGCAGGACGACCGTAACGTCCTCGGCGACATCTACGAGATGAAAGGACCTACATGAGCGAAAATAATCAGCATCAGGCCAAAAGTCGCGAACCGGGCAAAGGCGGTCAGAAACCTCCCCAGCGAGGACCGCGCAAAAACCGCGACAAAAATCAGAATAACACTAATCAGGCACAGAGCCGCGATGGCGCGACCGCCAGAGCGCCCCGTGCACGTCAGGCGCAAACCGCTGAGCACGATAATGCCGGACGCCAGGAGCGTCAGGGTCAGGGTGGCCAAAACCAGGAGCGTCAGAAAAATCGTCAGAAGCGAAACCGCCAGAACTCCCGCAAGCAGGATGAAAATAAGACAATTCAGGCTCTAAATGAAGCCCGCGACGAGCGTAATGACCGCAATGACCGTAATGACGACAACCAGGGGCGCAAGCAGAATCGCAAGCACCGCCAGAAAAACCGCAATCGCGATGCGTCCGGACAGGATAAGCGGCAGGATAAACGGCAGGAGAACACTCAAGAGAAAACTCAGTCATCGGATAACAAGCCCAAGCGCGTGCAGGGCGGCAAGCGCCAGCGCCAGAAGACCTCTGCGCCGGTGGATCCGCGCAAACTCCGTGAGCTTGAGACTGTCGAGGACATC
The DNA here is from genome assembly GCA_964548975.1 of uncultured Fastidiosipila sp. Taxonomy (GTDB): domain Bacteria; phylum Bacillota; class Clostridia; order Saccharofermentanales; family Fastidiosipilaceae; genus JAAYZH01. The sequence continues at coordinate 17,644 of CAZJTS010000012.1, read as the reverse complement.
CGCGTAGAGATCGCTCAGATCGAAAAGGACATCAAACTGGAGATGGCAGAAATTGTCAGCACCAGACTTCCCTGAGGCGACTCCTTTAGTCGAGTGCCTCAGGCAGGCCAAAGCACGGGATCGTCTGTCTTTCCATACACCGGGCCACTTGGGCCGGGGACTGCCCGGGCTCGAGCTCAGCCATGATACAACGGAGCTGAGTTTTACCGATAATCTTCTGAGCCCTAGGCCGAGTGGGCCTGTTGAGGCCGCCGAAGAAGCGGCCGCTCGGTACTGGCGGGCGCCGGAGGCCTTGATTTTGGCCGGCGGAGCAACGCTGGGTATACAGGCGATGCTCTGGCATTACGCAGGCCGGAACTCACGCATCCTCTTGACCGGGGCCGTCCACAAAGCAATTACCCAAACATGTTTAATATTGAATATCGAAACGGTTTACCTGAAATCGGCCATGCCTGCGGCGCCTTTGCCCCAGGCGGCGAACGAGGCGGAGCTGGCGGCTTTTCTGGCCGAGGATGCTGATTTCCAAGCCTTCGTCTGCACGACGCCGGACTATTATGGGCGGACTTGTGACCTAGCGGCCTATAAAAACGTCCTGGAGAAGTATCAGATTCCGCTTTTGGTGGATCAGGCGCACGGGGCGCATCTCGAAGCCTGGCAGCGGTATCAGGGCGAATTGTCGGATTTTGTTGCAAATTGTGCAGTCATAAGCGCTCATAAGACGTTACCATCAATGACAGGCGGGGCAGTCCTTCTGGCCAAAGCCGAGCGCAGCGCCCTCCGTAGCGCCGTGGACCTCTTCAGCAGTTCGAGTCCGTCGCTCTTGATCGGCGCGAGCGTGGATTATGCGAGGCATTACGCCGAAACGCAGGGTGTGGCGCAGATGGCGCGGTTAAGTAAAGCGCTCGAGGATTTCAAAGCGGCCTTAAGCCCCGTCTACCAGGTGCTCGAGAGCGGCGATCCTTTGCGGCTCGTGATCGATGTATCAAAGGTGGGGCCGGGCACAGAAGTGGCCCGGATGCTCGAGGGTCAGGGCATCGTGGTGGAGCTGGCGGATCTCAGGCGAATCGTCCTGATCGTGGCGCTCGCACAGGATCCCGAGGCTCTGGCTGAGCTTGCAACAGCATTCAATCAGCTGCCGGTTAATAGCGGGTCCCGGCCCTGGGTCGAGCTTGACGAGAAGCTAAAAGCGCGGATGTCGGCAGCATCCGGAACCGAAGCGACAGGCCGGGCTTTGGCCAACGATCTGGTGCCCTATCCGCCGGGCATCCCACTCTTCAGGCGGGGGGAGAGCTTAAGTCAGGAGGACAAGGCGATCCTGAAGGGGCTTGTTCAATATGGGATTGAGGTGAATGGCTTGGATGAAGGGGTGTGGCTATGACTGAGTGGATCATTCGGCGATTCGTACCGAATGCCCGGGCGCTGGAGCAGGCGACGGTCAGGACGCGTTACGGGCATGTGGCCAGTATGGTCGGCATTGTTTGTAATGTGCTCTTGTTCCTCTTTAAGCTTGTAACCGGTCTGCTGAGTCAGTCGGTGGCGATTATTGCGGATGCGACGAATAACCTCTCGGACTTTGCGTCGAGTATTGTTAGCCTCATTGGATTCAGGCTGGCGAGTCGGCCGTCCGATGAAGATCACCCTTATGGGCACGGGCGTTACGAGTATTTGGCCGGGCTTTTCGTCGCCGTCCTGATCATGGTAATCGGGGTGGAGATATTCAAGAACAGTGTGGGTAGAATTCTCGACCCGACGCCGGTGGACTATACGCCGGCGGCCCTGATTGTCCTGATTGCCTCGATTGGACTGAAGCTCTGGCTGATGGTGTTTTATCGGGCGATCGGCCGCAGGATCAATTCGCAGACGATCCTTGCGACTTCTGCGGACAGCAGAAATGACGTGATATCTACCGGAACCGTACTGCTGGGCGCGCTGTTGACCCGGGTGACGGGCTTCGAGCTGGATGCCTGGATGGGGCTTCTGGTGGCGATCTTTATTCTGGTGAACGGCTTCGGCATCATTCGGGATACGATCGATCCGCTCCTGGGTTTGGCCCCGGACAAAGCCATGGTCGACAGCGTCCGCACCGGGATCATGAATTACCCCGGGGTGCTGGGGACCCATGACCTCATGATCCATGATTATGGACCGGCGAAGATTTTTGCCAGCGTCCATGTGGAGCTGGATGCCGGGTTGAGCGGCCTGGAAGCGCACGAAATTACGGATCAGATTGAGCGGGATTTCTATGACCGGGACGGGATCCATATGACCGTCCATTATGATCCTGTTCTGACTCAGGTGGAGCCCGCGCTCGAGGCGGATCCGGAGATCTACGCCGGCCCGGAGGCGACAGCGGCCCGGATTGCGGCGCTCCGGCAGTGGCTTAATGATGAGGTGGGGCACATCCATCCGGAGCTCAGTATCCATGATCTGAGCGTCATTCCGGGGAATCGCGAGACGAAGCTGGTCTTCGATCTCTTGAAGCCGGATGCGGTTACGCAGAGCGACGAAGAACTCATGATTATGATCCGGGAGCGGATCCGGCGGATCAACCCGGCTTATCGCAGTGTGATCCGTGTGGAGAGTTTCGCTCCGACCCTGAAGGATGCCTGAGGATCAGGTGAATACCTGATAGAAAGTAAGGCTCTTTAGGTATTTTCATGTATAATGAAATCAGATGTAACGGCAGGGCAGGTTGATGGGAGATAAAGGACTTTTCATTACGATCGAGGGGATTGACGGTGCCGGCAAAGGCACGCAGATTCAGTACCTCGTGGAGCTGATGGAAGCCCGTGGACTCCACCCTCTGCTCATCCGGGAGCCGGGCGGCACGCCGATCGGCGAGCAGATTCGGGAGATCCTGCTGGGAGCGGGGAACCCGGAGATGACCGCTGAGACGGAGCTTCTGCTATTCGCAGCGGCCCGCGCGCAACTGGTCAGAGAGGTGATACGCCCGGCTTTGGCCAAAGGGCAGCTGGTCCTCTGTGATCGTTTCTTCGACTCGACCCTGGCCTACCAGGCGGGAGGCAGAGGGCTCGATCGCGGGTTGGTGGAACAGAGTATCCTGCTGGCCACGGGAGGACTTGAGCCGGATCTGACGCTCTATCTGGACCTGGATCCGGAGAAGGCGGCCGGACGCCGCGAGAATAGAGAAGACCTGACCGGCAGTACGGCGGATCGGATCGAGCGGGAAACGGCGGATTTCAATCGCCGGGTGAGAGAGCAGTACCTGGCTTTGGCCGAGGAAGCGAAGCGCATCGTCACGATTGATGCGGCAAAGGCGCCGGCGGAAGTCCGGGCGGACATAAAAGAAGTAATACTACCTTTGATATAGGGATGGGGAGGCAAATCTATGAAGCTGATTTATTCGATAGTACACGATGAGGACAGTCCGCGTGTCATGGCTGAGCTGAACAAAGCGGGTTTTCGCGTGACGAAACTGAATTCGTCCGGCGGCTTCCTGCGTTCGGGCAATACCACGCTGATGACTGTCGTTGAGGACGAAGAGGTCAAGCAGTCGCTCGACATCATCCGGAAGTTCTCCAGCTCCCGTAAGGCGGCGGTGAATACCAACGTCACACCGACGGCGGCCGGCGGCTCTTATGTACCTTATCCTGTGGAGGTTAATATTGGCGGTGCCACTGTCTTTATTACGAACGTAGAGTACTTTGAGAAAATGTAATCCTTTCACAGCTCTGGCCGGTCCTGAAGAACTGAGAGAGAAGCTCAGTCGACTGATTCTGGAAGAACGCACACAGACGGTCGTGCTTTCGGGTCCGGAAGGGAGCGGCAAAACCGTTTGGGCCGAAGCATTGGCGGCGGCCTGGCTCTGCGAAGCGCCTTCGGAAAAGGGCGCTTGCTGTGTCTGTCCCTCCTGCCGTTATCTGGAAGCGGGCACCCATCCCGACTACCAGGTGCTTGTGGGTGAGAAAGGCAAGACGATCCCCATCGATGAGATTCGTCAACGGATCCATGCCGAAGTGGACATGAGGCCTCAGATCGGTCAGTACCGGATCTGGGTGCTGGACGCTGACAGTGTCCTGGAGAGCGGTCAGAATGCGCTGTTGAAGGTGCTCGAAGAACCGCCGGTCCACGTCCGTTTCATTCTTAAGTCTTCCGACCCGGCCCGCTTGCTGCCCACCCTGATGTCCCGCGCCGTGCAAGTCGCCCTCCCGCGCCTCAGCGACCGTGAGTTGACGGAGGTCCTGGAAGCCAATGATGTTCCGGAGGGGGAAGGGCGGTCTTTGGCCATCGCTTTTGCGAAGGGCCTGCCGGGCGTGGCGCTTGATCTGGCCAAAAGCGAGAGCTACGCTGAAATAAGGACGAGAACCTTGAACTGGCTCGCGGCTTTCCCGCAACACGGCCCCGGCGCGGTGCTCACGGAGGACTATCGCTTCTTCGAGGATAGTAAGGCGGAATTGCCCACTGTGTTGATGTTTTTACAAAGTCTGGTCCGAGATCTGCTACTATTGCAGACGGCTGAGTCCGAGGCTCAGCTCCTGAACCGGGATCTGGTCCCGGCACTGAAACAGATCCATACGCTGACCTTGACCCCGCGGACTGCGGGTCAGGTCATTCATATATTGAACGATACGGAATACCGTTTACAAGGCAATGCGAATTTTGAGATGACCATCTGTCGCATGCTTTTGCTGATAAGAGAGGAACTAACGAATGTCAGGCGTAATTGATGTCAGATTTCCCGACAGTGCACGCACATACCGCTTCGATCCGGGTGAACTCAGACCCCAGGTCGGCGAAATGGTCCTGGTCGATACGGCTCAGGGCAGAGAAATGGGGGTCGTGGCGTCCACCCGGCGCCCGCTGATCCCCTCCGAGGAGGGCACCCAGTTCCGGCCGGTGAATCGCCTGGCCGATGCCGAAGATCTGAGGATCTATGAGGAGAATGCCGCCCAGGAGATGGAAGCCTTCCGCGTCTGCCGCGATATGATCGACCAGCATCAGCTGGATATGAATCTCGTAGCCGCCGAATACACCTTCGACGATCGCAAACTGCTCTTTTATTTCACGGCCGACGGACGCATCGATTTTCGCGATCTCGTCCGGGAGCTGGCCGCGCACTTCCGACTGCGGATCGAGCTGCGCCAGATCGGTGTGCGCGATGATGCGAAGAAGAACGGCGGTATGGGCATCTGCGGTAGAGAGCTCTGCTGCTCCTCCTGGATGGAGAACTTCGTCCCTGTGTCGATTCGTATGGCCAAAGAACAGAACATCTCCATGAATCCAACCAAGGTCAGCGGCATGTGCGGACGCCTGCTTTGCTGTCTCAATTATGAGAATGAAGTTTATAAACAAAACCGCAAACTCCTGCCGAAGCAGGGTGCTATGGTGAATTATCAGGGGAGTATGGCGAAGGTCATCGGCCTCGATATCCCCGCTTTACAGGTGATCCTCCTGCCCGAATTGCCGGACGGATCCTGGGGTCATCAGGAAGTGGTGAAGGCGGAGGCCATCGGCTACGGCGAACGAAAGGCCCCGGCCGCTGCGGCAAATAAAGAGCGCGATAAAGGCGCTGAAAAGTCGACTGATAAATCCGCTGAGAAACACGGCTGCTCCGGCGGCGACTGTCACTGCCCGAAAAAGCAGGTCGGCATTGACCGCGAGAAAACTGAGCTGGTGTCCGCTGCCGAGTACAGTGAAGAGACAGAAACCGACACGAAAAATGAAAAGGTGCGTCCGCCTCGCAGAGCAGCCACCGCACGCAAACGGGGGCGGGGTAAACGCTCCTCCGATAACAAAGATTCAGCAGGCGAGCAGAAAAAACCGCGCTATATCATCGATCCTTAATCCGGGCTCGTCCTGTGACTGCTGTCATTGAATAATTATCGATCAAATGCTAGGATCGGACTAACTTTGTGAGTAGGAGGTTTGGTATGGCTCACGTGATTTCCGATGATTGCATTTCCTGTGGCGCCTGTGAAGGCGAATGTCCCACGGAGGCGATATCCCCGGGTGAAACACAATACGTTATCGATCCTGATATCTGTATTGATTGTAGCGCCTGTGTCCATGTATGTCCGACTTCAGCAATAAGTTCCGCAGACTAAAACCGCAGAAGGTTTTTATCACAGGATTTTTGCTCGTGACCCGTATTAGGAATAATGCGGGTCATGTTAATTTGAGCCGGTGTCCGATTCAGCTGTCAGGGGATATACCGCACACAGAATCCGCCCGGCTGTGGTAAAGTAAGGAAGTTATATACGGCCATTAGCCGTGAAAAGAATGTTCTTAGGGGAAGGTCTCTTACAATTATGTCAGAAGAGCCGATGAAGCCTGTTCTGGGCCGAGGTATCAAGCATAATCGCAAAGCCCAGTCTACGGCTGCGTATTCCAGGATCATGGTCCTCTATATGTTTGCGACTGTGCTCGCGAAGCTCCTGGGCTTTGGCCGGGAAATCTTCATTACACAGCGCTTCGGTTATGGACCTATCTCGGACGGCTATATTCTGGGCTTCGCTGTTCCCGACCTGATCTATCGCCTACTGGTCGGCGGTGCTGTGACGGCGGCCGTTACCCCGATCCTGTCCAGCGCGATTGAGCGAGATGAAGAGGATCGCGTATGGGGACCCATCTCAACGTTTTATTCGGTCATTCTGATTTTCACCTTCGTGATGCTGATCTTCGGCGAGCTGTTTTCCACGCCGATGATCTCTTTCCTCTACGGCAATCAGAGTGCTCAGGTGCTGGAGATCGCCGCGAGTGTTTCTAAAGTTATTTTCCTGCAGACCTTTTTCTTCATTCTGGTTGCGATCATCAATTCAATTCTCTCCGCCAATAAAGTCTTCGGTCTGCCGGTGTTCGGTGACTCTGTCTACAACGTGCTCTGCCTCGTGGCGATTATTGTGCTCGGGGCGCCTTCCCGAACCGGCGCGGTCAGGGTCTCCTGGGGAATAGTGATAGCGGCGCTCTGCTACTTCCTCTATATGGGTTTCTTTGCAAAACCCTACATCGGCAACTTCCGGCCGAATCTTGAGGTGCGGCACCCGCTCTTCAAGCGAATTTTGTGGCTCGCTATCCCTACCTTAATAGCCGGTACCGTAGTCCAACTGAATGTGATTATTCAGCAGAGTTTCGCGGATCAGTTTGCGGGGGCTGTGACGAGCCTCAGAAATTCCCAGACGCTCTATAATCTGCCGTATCAGATTATCTCGTCGGCAATTACACCGCTACTCTTGCCGAATATCAGCGGCTTTTTGGCCAGGGGAGCGAATAAAGAAGCTTCCGATTTCTTCAGTTCTTCGATTCGTTCCGTACTCTTTATGCTCGTGCCCTTCGTGATTCTCTTCATAGTGAATGCCGACGATACCGTCCGTGCGGTCTACCAGTGGAATCCGGCCCGCTACTCGGACGAGAACGTCCTGGCAACCGCGAGCTTGCTCCAGGTCTTTGCCATCAATATGCTGCTGCAGATCATTATTACCTTCATTAATCAGACTTTCTTCGCTCGTCAGCGCAGCTGGATTGCGCTGGTTACCGGCGGCCTCACACTGCTTCTGAACCCCCTGTTCTGTTACCTCTACATTCATGTCTTCGACCTGGGGCTCCAGTCCCTGACTTTGGCCACCTGTTCCTATAATCTGATTATCATCCTTGTCTCAAGCCGGCTCATGAAGCGATTCGTGCCGGAGATAAGCGTCAGACGGCTTGCCTCCTTCGCGTGGCGGGCAGTGGTCTCAGGCGTTCTTTCGGTTGCGGTTCTGATCTTGCTCAGAGCACTCCTGGGCGTGCCGGAAAGCAAGATCCTGCAGCTTTTCCAATACGGGCTTTATGTCCTGGCAGGTGCGGGGAGTTATTTCCTGGCCGCCAAAGCACTCGAAATGCCGGAAACCGCTGTCGCGCTCAGAATGTTCGGTCACTTTTTCGGCAGGTTCAGGAGGCTCCGTTCATGATTCCGGGACGGCCTGCGGAGAAACCCTTACTGCTCAGTCAGGTAGAGGCGATGGGGGCTGTCCTCGAGCCTCTGGGACGAAATGATCTGATGATCTTTCAGCTGCCGGATTCGTTTCGGTTCGGTGAGGAGCAGGTTTGCCTGGCCCATTGGGCTGCGGAACAGATCACCCCTCGCAATCGCTTGCTGTCAGCCAGGGGAGAGAAGCCGCTGCGGATCGTTGACCCCGGGAGCGGCTCCGGGATACTGACCTTGCTGCTATCTGCGCTTTTGCCGGGGAGTGAAGGGCTGGCCGTCGAGTTGATGGACAGGCCTTACCGCTTGCTCGAAGCCAATCTGCTCGTGAATGGACTGGGCCGGCGATTTCGTGCGGAGCAGAGAGATCTGAGAGATGGGGTGACACCTGAACTCTTGCCGGGTTCATTTGACCTGGTTGTCGCCAATCCACCTTATTTTCTGCCCGGCACCGGCCCCACTCGGGACGAGTCGACGGAAGGTGCCCGGGAAATTGCTGCGGCCCGGGAAGAGAAATACATCTCGCTGACGGAATACCTCCGCTCTGCCGCTGACTGGCTCTGCCCCGGCGGCACACTTGCGTTGCTCCACCGGCCCTTGCGCCTGCTCGATGTTTTGGCTGAGCTCAGAACACATGGCCTCAGTCCTACTGGCCTCCGGGCGATTACCCCGAGAGCCGGTCAAGCACCCTCAGCATTTATGATTGCGGCCAAAAAACAGCCCACCGCCGGCTTCCGCTGGCAGCGGGACCTTATACTGCGAAATACGGATGGCAGCTATACTGACGAAGTAAATGCCTACTATTGGGAGGCAGATCATGGACAGGAATCTCATCAGTGAGACATTAGCCGACCTGATTTTCCGGGAAGTTCCGGAAAAGGGGCAGCTCTATATAGTCGGTACACCGCTCGGCAACCGGGCGGATATCACAGCCCGCGCGCTGGGTATCCTGGCGCAGGTCGACCTCATTGCGGCCGAGGACACACGGCACAGCGGCGAACTCCTGAGTTTCTATGGGGTCAAGAATAAGTTCCTGAGCTTTCATCAACACAACTTCGCAGAACGAAAAACGGAGATTGTCCGACGTCTCCGGGGAGGCGAAGCGATCGCCTTGATTTCAGATGCCGGAATGCCGACCATTTCCGATCCGGGTCAGGAGCTTGTGGATCTCTGTCTCACCGAAGGTATCCCGGTTAAGATTGTCCCGGGCCCGTCCGCCGGTATTGCAGCTTTGGCGATCAGCGGTATTGTTGCCGGCGATTTTCGCTTCGTCGGGTTCCTGCCGGTCAAAGGCAAAGCACGTCAGGAGCAAGTGAGTTCAATAACCAGCTACCGGGGGGCCGTGATTCTCTACGAAGCACCGCACCGCCTGACCCGGACTTTGGCCGACCTAAGTAAAGGCGGGGCAGGGACAAGACAAATAGCCGTCTGCCGTGAACTGACCAAGCAATATGAAGAGGTGAAGCGCGGGAGCGTAGACCGGATGCTCGCGTTCTTTACTGAAAACCCACCGCGAGGGGAATTCGTCTTGGTGCTGGGACCTGCTGAAGAGACTTCAGCGGATAGCGACGGCGGAGCTAGTGAAATTCTGGAGCAGACACTCCGTGAGCGGATTCAGAGCGGTGCCAGTGATAAGGATCTTCTAAGCGAATATCAGGCGGACGCAGGGCTCAGCCGCAACGAAATGAAGAAGCTGCTCTTAAGGTTGCGGGGGAGTCTGTGAGTCTCCGCAGTATTGGACGAGTTAATCAGTAGATCTCATGAACTCTAGACAAAGATCTGATGTTTGGAGGTCGGTCATTTGAGGCGACTATAATGACTGAGCGATCAGATTTGTACGCTAGTGGATCCCGAAAATCCGTTCTGAACAGCTGGCGGACTCTGGCTTCAAAAATTTTTGCCTGCTGAGTGACTTGTTCGCTGGTTGTTGTCCGGATAATAGCTTCTAATACATTTGCCGCCTGATCAACAGTTGTTGTGCCCAAAAACGCGGTTTTCCACTCGCCCAGGTTTTCTGCCCCAATGAATTGGTAGAAGACACCTTCGTTGGCATAAGCCGAAGTAACTTCCCAATCGGAGTCTTGATTCAACCTAATTTCTACGATGTAGTGAAGTGTGCATGAAGCTCCTTTATGTATGGGAAGAAAATCAACACTCTCATGGGATTCAAGGTAGAAGGTATAATTATCTCCGGTCTTGGTACTATCTAGCGTTGTGATACCCATGTTTGCATCGATACGGGTATAGCCGGCCAATTCCCGTCTTAACTTGATCTGCTTCGCACGCTCAATCAGCATAGTCCTGAGCGTGTTATCTGCAATCTTGTCATAGTACTCCACTTCAAGAGGGCTATGCTGCGATAAGGATTTTCTGATGAAGTCATGAGCGTATTCTTCTGCCTGAGTTTCTACGTCCACAGAGTTTGTCTCAAGCGCTTTAGTTAGGTTTCCGCTAATTAGAATCATGCTCAAGCAAAGTAGAGCGATAAAAAGAGTTCTGAGTCGAGACGCTTGGTACCACAAAGTATTACCTCCGGTTTTCAGTTGCTGCTAAGCTGCGCTTGTTGTTTTGCCGGTTGCCATTATCTCTCTGACATTCACTATAGAGTTACATAAAATCACACACTTATTATCTATATACATTATAAGGTTCTGGAATAAATAATTAAATTGCTAATACAGAAAATATCAGGGGATAAATATGTGCATATTGCCCAATGTCTTGGAGTGCTTAAGAGAAAATTATGGATATATACATTAAATCAGGTTGATAATCCCGCTTGGCAAAACGCGTAGTGAATGTCTTTCAATTCCGTGCCCCGCCTGAATCTAGACTTTCTTATGGTTTGACTAGAGCCCCTATTTTTCTTACTATCTAACTCATGTAGCATTCTGATCTTAAGATGAGGAGTACTTATGAAACTGAAGAAAACCAGTCCGCGGGGGCGCGTACTCTTTTTATCCTTTCTGCTCCCATTTAGTATCCTGTTAATAGCGTATTTCATTATGCAGTTTTGGCCGGTCGGTGACAGGTCACCTCTGACAATTGACCTTTACCATCAGTATGCCTCGTTCATTTCTGAGTTCCGGCGAAAGATCATGAGCGGGGACAGTCTCTTCTACAGTTGGTCTGTCGGCCTGGGCACGAATTTCTTTGCCTTAATGGCATACTATGCGGCCTCGCCTCTGAACCTGTTTCTGGTCTTTTTCCCACCCGAGCATATAACCGAAGCGGTGACCTTCCTGATCGTGACGAAGATCGGCCTCTCGGGTTTGACTTTTGCGAGTTTGCTGAGCTTTGGCCTAGCGAGGGACGGTCTCTTCACGGTCAGATCTAAGGAGCATAAGAAGGATTGTACGGGCGAGGATATCGGCACGGACGCCGTGATCGTTGCCCTGTCGACAGCCTATGCGCTCTGCGGCTTCAATCTCGCTTTCTCCTGGGACATTATGTGGCTGGATGTCATAGCGCTCCTGCCTCTGGTGATCCTCGGTCTGCACAAGTTAATTCGCGAGCAGAAGTTCGCGCTCTACAGTATCAGTCTGGGTCTGACCCTCTTCGTGAACTACTACATGGCGTTCTTCGTTTGTCTCTTTACAGCACTCTACTTTTTCGTGAGTTATGTGACGGCCAAAGCCGAGGAAGAGGAAAGCCGTACACAGAGCGTGGCGCTCCTGAACGGCGAAAATGTACTGGTCGAAAAATCTGTTGAAGATCGGCCGAAACTGCGCTTCATATCGACGGCTGTTCGCTTTACGATCTTCACGCTCTTAGGTGTGGCGCTTAGCGCCATTCTGCTCCTGCCGACGGTGCTGTCGCTGGCGGATACTTCTGCGGCCGGGGATGCTTTCCCCAGTTCATTCAGCCTCAGGTTCAGCCTCTTCGACTTCATGACCCAGCAGCTGATGAATATTCCTCCCAGCATTCGCGACGGTCTGCCCAATGTGTATAACGGAATTCTGGCGTTTGTCTTCGTGCCCTTGTACCTGGCGTCCCAGCGCATTCACCTCAAGGAGAAGATCGCCCATCTCACCCTGCTGGCCTTCCTCTTCATCAGTTTCAACTTCAATGTGCTGGACTTCATCTGGCACGGCATGCATTATCCGAATCAGCTGCCCTATCGCTATTCCTTCCTGTTCAGTTTCCTTTTGCTGCTGATCTCGTTTCGCACACTTACCGTCATTAAAGAGTTCTCGGCCAAAACGCTCATGACTGCGATAGGCCTCGGTATACTCTTCGTTATTCTGGCCGAAAAACTCAATAACGAGCTCCTCCAACACGGCCATGCCTACATCAATATCGCCTTCTTCCTGATCTATCTCCTGCTCCTGGCCATGATCTGGAAGCCGAATTATTTCCGCACGGTGGCTCTGCTCCTGGCGGTTGTCATGATCGGTGAAACGACTATCAACACGATTATTACAGTGGCGAAAATCGCCGAGAAAGAAGTCTACACCGCCCGCTCGGGCTTCGTCGACGACATGAACGAGATCCAGGATCTGGTCTCTCAGGTCAGGGATCTGGAGGACGGCGGCTTCTATCGTATGGAGATCTTACCGGCCAAAACCACCAACGACGGTGCACTCTACGGCTATCCGGGCTTCACGCTTTTCTCGTCCACCAGCCGTGAAGATACGGCGAAACTCTTCCGCCGCCTCGCTTACCATGGCAATAATATTAATAGTTATAAGTACGTGGCCTCGACGCCTGTCGGGAACTCGCTCTTCGGCATCAAGTATCTGCTCCTGAAAAATGGTGCGACCCGCGACATCGGTCTGGAAGAAGTCACTCGCGAAGGTGAAATGACCGTCCTGCGCAATCCGCATGCGATTGAGCTGGGGCTTGTGGCGAACCCGAATTTCATCAACTGGAATCCGACGCATTCGAATCCCTTCTCCATCTGGAACGATCTGCTCAGAGACATGGCGAATCTTCCGAAGGTCTTCGAAGTGTTCAAGCCGGAAGTGGTCAGCGGCGCCAATTTCAATCCGTCCACCGGCGACGCCGAGAGCGGCCTGCGCTTTGGCCCGGAGAATACCAACCAGTCCACCCTGATGAACCTGAGTTATGAAGTTGAAGAGGACAGCTATCTCTACTTTGCGATCAACACGAGTCGGACGACAAAGGTGACGGTCAAGGTCAGTCAGCAGGAGCTCGAGTCCGACACTGAGCCTGTCGAACCCAGCGGGGAAACCGTACCTACGGTCGGTGAGACGACCGTACAACTGAACGAAAATCGCTCCATCCATTGGCTCGAGACTTTTGATGTGGGTTACGTCAGAGCCGGCGATCTGGTTGAGCTGAGCTTCGAACAGGAAGCGGATAAGGCGACCGATGTCACGGTCTATGGTGCGACGATGGACAAGACCGTGTATGAGGACGCGATGGCTGAGCTGCAGAATCGATCATTGGATGTGGCCGAATGGCAGACCGATTATATCTCCGCCAACTATCAAGCGGAGCAGGCAGGTGTGCTGTATCTCTCAATTCCTTACGATGTGTCCTGGGAGGCCAAAATCGACGGTGAGACGGTAGACACCTCCTGGATTGCGGACAAGGCCCTTCTGGCGGTGGATACCCCGGCCGGTGATCACACGCTTGAGTTGAGTTTCCGGCCCCGGGGCTTCATGCCCGGCCTGATCCTCACCCTGGCCGCTTTCGTGATTCTAGCGATCCTGATCTGGGATGAGCGCAAATTCAAACCCGCCCGTTTGGAGCGTCGACGCCGGAAACGCCAGGCGATTCGCGAAGCCAAGCTGAACATCCCGGAAGTGGAGTTCCTGACCGGTGATGCCCTGCTGCTGCCGGCACGGGAGACGGACCGGGTTTTGGCCGAAACAGAGTCCGAAATCGAGGAAAACGCAGAAAAAAGCAGAGAAAACGAGGATTCGGAAGAATCAATTTGATATTTCAAAATAAGTCTTGACAAGTCCTCCGTTCGTGCTAGAATGGACAAGCATTTCGCGTCCGGCAAGGTTTCGGGCGCCTCGAACACTTAACTGGAGGAACTTACAAGATGAGCACGTATGTGGCAAAAGCCTCTGAGATCACGCGTAAATGGTTTGTAGTAGATGCCGAGGATAAGACCCTGGGCAGACTATCGACCGAAATCGCAATGATCCTGATGGGCAAGAACAAGCCTGAATATACCCCTTTCCTCGACACCGGTGACTTCGTCATCGTCGTGAACGCAGAGAAGATCAAGTTGACAGGTAAGAAGTGGGAGCAGAAGAAGTATCGTTATCACACCGGTTATCCGGGTGGTCTGAAGGAGATCAAGTATTCGGATCTTCGTCAGCGCAAACCGGAAAAGATGCTGGAAATGTCTGTGAAAGGCATGCTGCCGAAGAATTCTCTCGGTCGCCAGATGATCAAGAAACTCAAAGTGTACGCAGGTCCGACCCATGAGCACCAGGCACAGCAGCCTGAAACGCTGGACATCTAAGGGGGATAAACAAGTATGAAATCTACAACATTGAAGGCCCCGAAGGGTCAGGTGTATTTCTATGGTACAGGTCGTCGTAAAGAAGCAGTCGCGGGCGTTCGCATGCTGCCTGGCGACGGCAAGATCACGGTGAACGGCAAAGAAGTCAGAGAATACTTCCCGCTGGAGACCCTGATCCTGATCATTAATCAGCCGCTGGAAGTGACTTCCACGAAGGGCAAATTCGATATCATCGTCAAGGTAAAAGGCGGCGGTATGACCGGCCAGGCGGGCGCCGTCCGTCACGGTATCGCAAATGCTTTGCTCGCCGCTGATTCTGAAGAATATCGTGCGCAGCTCAAGGAAGCTGGTCTCCTGACCCGTGATTCCCGTATGAAAGAGCGTAAGAAGTACGGTCTTAAGAAGGCTCGTAAGGCAAGTCAGTTCTCCAAGCGTTAAGCGACAATCAAAAAACTGAAAAACCCCGCAAAAACCCGAAGATATGCGGTTTTCGGGGTTTTTCTAGACTTGAATGGTTTGACGAAATTTGACCAAACCTGACCAATTTTCACCCAGTGGTTAATTATAGAACAACCGGCAAGAAAGAGGTCAAAAATGAGCCTTACTGGTTAAAAAAACAGAACAACCAAAAGCCATTTTCAGCCCTGTTTCGCATATGATTTTCATGCTCATTCAGACCTCAAATTTCCTATGATACAGTTTGGCATAGTTCGAATGATTTTGTGCAATCCAAATACCATTTAATAATGCACCGATTACATAGTGCGTCTATACGCTCCTACTCACGGGGACGGATAGGTGCTCTATTTTTCGCCCAAAAATAAGGGGGTGTTTAAAATTGAATGCTCAAATCATCGCCATAACCAATCAGAAAGGGGGCGTCGGAAAGACATTCACTTGTGCCAATCTCGGCATTGATTTGGCGCAGGCTGGAAAGAAGGTGCTGCTGATCTACGGCGATCCACAAGGAAGTCTGAACATCAGCTTGGGCTATCCCCAGTCGGACAAGCTACCTGTTACCCTGCCTGACATGATGGGTAAGGTTCTTACCGACCAGCCCATTCTGCCCGGAGAGGGCATCCGGCATCACGCAGTGGCCATTAACCTGATGCCGTCGGAAATTCAACTGTCCGGCATGGAGGGTTCCTTATTGTATGCCATGAGCCCGGAAACTGTTTTTCGGCAATATCTGGATACAGTGAAGGGGGAGTATTCCCATATCCTGATTGATTGTCAGCCTTTCCTTGGAATACTTATGGTCAATGTGTTGGCGGCTGCAAACAGGGCACTGATACCCGTTCAAGCGGAGTATCTGTCCTCCAGAGAGTTGGAGCAGATTTTGCAGCCCATCAGCAAGGTGCACCGGCAGATCAATCGAAAATTGCAGATTGATGATATCCTGCTGACCATAGTGGACAGTCGTACCAACTTCGCCAAAGGCATCAGCGCACTGCTCTGGGATACCTACGACAGCATGATCAAGGTGTTTGGTAAAGAGATACCGCACTCTGTCCGTGTAAAAAACAGTGCGAAGGGCAAGAGCATCTTTGTTCATGATCCCGGCGGCGAGGTGGAAGTGGGCTACGTGATTCTCTCGAAAGAGGAATCATACACAGATACCATTTGCGGTGGCTGGTGGTACGCTTAGTAGAAACACAACATTGCAAAATCACAGGAAGGAGTAATACCCCAAGCACGAAGAAGTCGAAAACAGAACCGTCAGCCTGATTGTCAACAGCACTTGGTTCACTGGAGATCTGCTCAAAGCTGCCGTACATTAGATGAAATATGGTGGTTGTAGCTGCAGCTCAATGCGCAAAAATAGCGGCCGATTTCGAAAGCTTTGGTTATCTTAATGCATGCTGTAGCAAAAGTTGTTTCTCAGCCTCTTTTGCGGCAACATTTAACGCAATGTACCCCTGCGAAATAACTAAAATGCGGTCGCACATGCCTAGCAATTCCTCCATGTCAGAGCTGACAAGAATTATACTGCATCCTTTTCGTACAAGGTCGCTCAGTAAATTGTATAAATCTATTTTGGATGGTGGGTCCATACCGGCGGTAGGTTCATCTAAAATGAAAATATCGGCACCTGCCATTATCCAGCGGCTAAGCAAAAGCTTTTGCATAGTGCCGCCGGAAAGGCTATCAACGCTACTGTCTGCGCATGTATATAAAGATGGTTACAACCTGTACCGCTTAAGCTACCAAACAGAAAAAGACCAAAAGGTGAGCGCATGGCTGCTTGTGCCGGAAAACGCGCAAAACGCTCCGGCCGTAGTGGCTTGTCATCAGCATGCAGATGAATACTTTGTGGGAAAATCAGAACCTGCGGGGTTGTACAAAAATGCCGCCAATACCTTTGGCGTAACGTTTTGTAAGGCGGGTTACGTGGTAATTTGCCCTGACCAAATCGGCTTTGAAGATCGCCGCCCGTCAGAATTGGAACGGCGCGATAACCCTTTTATGGACGGTGTCGGCTTTGAACGCTGGGCATTTATGGAGCGTCTGCTTCACGGCTCGACTCTGCAGGCAAAGGCTATTTTTGACCTTACCTGTGCAGTAGATTCATTGTGTCAACAGCCGGAGGTGGATGTAGAACGCATTGGGGTTTGTGGACATTCTCTGGGCGGGCAGGAGGCGCTGTGGCTGGCTTGGTATGATGCACGAATTAAAGTGGCAGTTACCAGCTGTGGCTATGCACGCATTCAGGATCTGCAAGTTCTGGGCATCAATCACAATTTTGCAATGTATTTGCCGGGGTTTCTAGAAAAGGGTGATATGGATGATGTAGTGGCTGGCGTTTGCCCTAAACCACTTTATATTCTGCATGGGGCAAAAGATACATTATATCCACTTTTCAGTGTGCAGAAGGTTATAAAAGCGGGCAAACATGCATATGAAAAAGCCAATGTAGCTGCACGTTTTTCTGCGCGAATTTTTCCTAATACGGGACATGTGTTTGAAGAAGAACAACAGGCATGTGCGGTAGCATTTTTGCAGCAGTGGCTGTAAAAGGCTGCCATACTTGTAGCCCGCGCACACAAGTATAAAGCTCAAACCAAAATCACCAGGAAGGTGGATTTGGTTTGAGTTTTTTTTATACAGGATCGCAATGCATGTTTTACTAAGATTCCATCATTTCCCGCAGCGTTTTCAAATACACCTCCGCTGCTTGGCTGAACACATTATGCTTTTTAAACACCACAAACATCTCGGCTGGTGATAATTTGGAGGATGTAGGCAGTGAACGGCGTCAAAGTATCCTGTGGGGCACC